>JAHCBB010000010.1 GCA_019634635.1 Verrucomicrobiia bacterium | reverse complement strand
AACCCGGAGGGAGTCATGGGTTGATGAAGTTGTGTCATCGCGTGGGTCCTTTCAAATGCAGCGCCCACCGACGGCGTGCGGCTTCGGGAACTGACGCAGAGTGCTTGTGTGGTGGTTCTGATTCGCGGAGTACAAGCTCGCGGGCGTGTGCCTCAGCGTAGAGTTCACTCGCGAGTCGGTCGTACCTCGCAATCTCCGCGAGCATCGGTGAGTTTGGATCAGGTCTCTGCGCAAGCCGCTCAGTCATGCGCTGCGCGCCGGCGGAGATCACGTCACCCGCCTCGAAAAGAGTTTCGGGTCTCATCGGCGCCGTGGGTTCGCGGTTTGGGAAATGAGTTCCATGCTGGCCTTGGTTGGAGACGCGACTTCACCGAATCTCCCCGGCGCGCGCGACGTTCACCCTTCCGGAAACCAAAAAGCGTTCCCGCAGCCAATGGTCGCCGTCCGGCTGTGGGATTAAGACTTTGCGACGACCGATTCGAAGGCACGGGCAGCCCGCGGCGATCCAGTAATCAACTGTCCGCTCGCAGCTACTATGGCGGCGGCCGAATTCGCGTTTGGTAAGCGACGCAACCTGCGGGACGATGGCACTCGGTAATGTATCTTGCACGCCCCCACGGTGGCGCATCCGGTGCCCAATAAAATGGAACAGTGAAACGTTAACTCGCCCGATTTTTCCTTGGGCGTCCCGGGCGCTTCTTCATGCCGAATAGCTTTGAGGCTAGACGACGGCCGGACTTGTCCAGCGGCTGGATGCCCGTGGCCCCCATGCGCGTCCACGCGACCCGGACGGCTTGCTCGTCGGCGTTTGATACATGCTGGCAACCGCCGTTCGAGGGATCCGGGCAGATCGGCCGGGAGATAAGAAGCTCACCTAGTTTCGCGATGGACGTGCCGTCCGCTCGCGCCAGAAACTCGATCAGATTGCGGACCGCGAAATTGCACAGCCGGACCGCAAAATCCATGTCGTTGGTCCCCTTCACCGCGTAGGCGACGCCGTCCAGCAGCTGGGGTATTGGATTCGGGATCGAAGCATCCATCAGGCCGGCATCAACCCGGACCTTCCTTCGCTGATCCTCAGGAAGAGACGTCACCTTGATTTCAAATTCGCGGACGGTGGCAATGTGGCGCGCTATTTTCAGAACGGCGGGGTCAACGCGTCCAGCCATTGCGGCGGACAGCATCTTGCCAAGCGTCAAGTCTCCCAGTTGCTTCCGTGGAACGGCCGTCGGATTCGGGCCTCCGCGTCGCTTGCCAGGCTTCCTCGGCTTCGGGCTCTTCATCGTCTTCATGGGATTTGCGGCACAATTCCGAAATATCTCTCGGCATCCTCGCGCGTGGCCAGTCCTCTGTAGTGCGCGAAGACGACCCCGGGACTGTTGCCACACTCCAAGGCAGTCCGAGCCACGTCGCCTGTCTGGGCAACCCGGTATGAGACGAAGCTGTGCCTCGCTCCGTTCCGAATACGGCGGACCCCTGCCCTTTTCGCTGCCTGAGTCACCAGATCGCAAAACGTGTCGGGATGCTGGGGAAAGATTTTCGCGTCGGGCTCGCCACGCAACGGGCGCAGCCAGGCGCGCAGGTTGTCCATCAGCGGCGCCAACCGCCGCGAACGGGTCTTGGAGCCCTTGGCACCAATCTCTACGTGCCCCTGGTCGAAATCCACGGCCCGCCAGGTCAGCCGGCAGACTTCGGCGCTGCGGACACCGGCAAACAGGGGAATGGCCAGTCCGGGTACCAGAATGGGATCCGCAGCAGCCAGCAGTGCGGCAGCTTCGTCCGGGGTCCAGAATTCCACGTCTCCCTCTGAATCGCTGCTTTCCCGTTCAAGGTCGCGACATGGGTTCTGGGCAATCACGCCACGGCGCCGTGCGTGCTCGAATACGGAGCCGACCACGGTGGCGTGGGATTTTCGGGTCTGCGCTGAAACCGGCTTGCCGTCCTTCCGTCGCAAGCCATCCAGCCATGCTTGAAGATCGGCGGTGGTGAAATCGCTGGTGGCCTTTCCCTGGTGGTCTCGCAGGAAGCGCCCAAGGATGGATCGGAGCGTCGAAAGGTGCCGGCGCGACCGCCCCTTCGCTTCCTTTGACGCTTGAAACGCCTCGATGCACTTGGCGATTGGGATCCGCTCTCGGGTGGCCGGATGAAGCCGGGCGTAGGCTTCGGCGGCGGCGACGACGGCATGCGGCCCAACCAGCTTTGCGGCGTCGGCAAACAGTGCGCAGGCGGTCGGGGCGTCCAAGTCAAACGGCGCAACAAGTTGAGTTGCGCGCGTCAGTTGCCTGCGGTCTTCTCCGGTCATGGACGCGCCCTCGGCGTCCCCAGCATTCATCAACGCGGCAATCCGAACCGCTTCGGACTTCGCCTCCTTCAGGTCTGTGAACCACCGCAGGCGGCGCTTTCCAGCCGAATAGTCGGCCAGCAGAAATCCCGCAGAACGGCCCCGATCAGCGGCCCGCGGATAGATCCGCACGGTGGTCCGGCCCAGTCGAACGACGATAGGTCCATCGGGTTTCGGGTCCGTGCGGGTCCGTGCTTCCATGCGCGGACTGTTGCGCAATTGTTAACCAAAGTCAACCACAGCGGCCTCGAAACCTCGTAACCTGTTGATGCTGATGGAGCCAGCTGTCGGGATTGAACCGACGACCCACGGTTTACAAAACCGTTGCTCTACCGCTGAGCTAAGCTGGCCCGAGACCGGCGCACGTGCGATGAAGGCCGGCGCGGGCCGGTGTAGTCCGAAGCGAACTCCACGGCAAGGCCGGATCCGTCGCCAGGCCCGAAGCCCTGCGGGACGCCCGCCACAAGGTCACACCCGGAGCACGATCTTGCCGAACTGGGCGCCTCGTTCCATCAGGTCGAACGCTGCGGCAAACTCTGCCAGTTTGAAGCGGACGCTGATGACCGGGTGAATGGCATGCCGGGTGACAAACCGGGTCATGGCCGCGAAGTCCGCCGGGCTGCCCATGGTGGTTCCGAGCAGGCTGAGCTGCTTCCAGAACACCTTGCGGGTCGGGAACTCATGCGGATGCCCCCGCGTGGCCCCGAAAAACACGATCCGACCTCCCGGCGCACACAGGTCCACCAAGTCGGAGAAACCCGAACCGCCGGCACTGTCCAGGATCACGTCGAACGGGCCGTAGTGCTCCCCAAATTCCCGTGCCCACGACGGCAGGGAATAGAGCGCACCATGTCGCGCACCCATCTGCCGGGCCTTCTCCAGCTTCTCATGAGCACTGGAGGTCACGAACGGAACCGCACCGGCCGCCACCGCGAACTGCAACCCGAACAGCGCGGTGCCGGCTCCGATGCCGGTGATCAGGATCTTTTCATGGGCTTCAAGATGCGCCCTCGAAAAGAGGGCCCGAAATGCGGTAAGGCCGGCCAGCGGCAGGGCGGCGGCCTCGTCCCAGTCCAAGTGGGGCGGCTTGGGCGCCAGCTGGGCCACCGGCACGCTGACAAACTCAGCGAACGTGCCGCTGTTGGGCAGGCCCAGAATCGTGAACCGCGGCTCCTGCGCCCGCTCGTGGTGCCCCCAGTCCATTGCCGGGTTGATGATGACCTCCTGCTCGATCCAGGCCGGGTCCACTCCCTCGCCCAGGTCGCTGACGATGCCCGCGCCGTCGGACCCGGGGATGACCGGGAACTTCACCCCGGCATATTCTCCGCGCTTGATCCACACATCCCGGTGGTTCAGCGCCGCCGCCTGGAGGCGCACCACCACCTCGCCCGCCTTGGGAGCCGGCCTCGGTGCGTCGTCCAGCGTGAGCGTGTTGATCCCGGTGAGGCAGACGGCTTTCATGTGAGCGGCACAATGAGATGGACCGCCGCCCCCGGGCGCAAGTTCCGGATGCCTCGACCGAACGGATTTTCGCCGGCACTCCCCCCGAACGGGCATCAGAACCGATCCGCTACGCTACAGGCGGCACACCACATCGTCCGCCTCGAAGCGCACCTTCGGCAGCGACGCGTACTTGTCCCCTTCGGCGCGGTACCCGGCGGCACATGCCACCACCGTGGCAAACCCGGTGCCCTCCAACCCGAGGGCCCTGTCATAGCCGGCCGGCTCGAGTCCTTCCATCGGACAGGTGTCCACGCCGAGCAGGGCGGCCGCCGCCATGAACTGCCCAAGCGCAATGTACACCTGGTGCGTCTGCCAACCGTCCAGCGTCCCCGCAGCACGTGCCTTGTCCAGACTGCCCATCATGACGTTCCGGTACCCCGCCAGCGACTCCCGGGTGGTGCCGCGCACCGCGGCGGTCCGCAGGAGAAAGCGGTCCACATGCGCCGCATCCAGTCCGCGCCGGACCGTGAAGACCACAAAGTGGGAACATTCGGCGGGCTGGGATTGACCCCACGAAAGCGGAACCAGCGCCCGGCGACGTTCCGGATCGGAGATCACAAGAAACTTCCAGGGCTGGAGTCCGAAGGAACTGGGACTCAACACCAGCGACTGCTCGAGAACTCCCCAGGTCGCGTCGGGAATCCGGCGGGAGGGATCAAATCGCTTCGTGGCGTACCGCCAGCTCAGGGCGTCGAGCAATACCTCGGGGGCAATCGGCGTCATGGAGAGCAGGCCAGGGTGACCACGGCAGACGGGAGCAGGCTACCGTTGCTGCCTTCCGGCCCTGGCGGGGTTCGCCCATCCGCGTTCCATGGGCCCTGGCACGCGCAATCTGGGCGGGGTACGCCCACCGGGCAAGACGGGACTGCAGTTTTCTCCCGGCGCGGAGTCGCCACCAACGTCACGGCCGGAACGGACGCCGCATCAGCCCACGGATGGTCTGACGCCCCGGGACATCCTCGCCGTCCAGCCCCAGGTCCACCCGCTCCGGATGCTCGCGAAGCTGCAGGGTGCGGCACAGCCGGTCCCAGACCGGCAGAATCGAAGCGTAGTTGGAGTCGGTCTCCGACGGCGCCCGGGAATGATGCACCTGGTGCATCCCCGGCGTGACCACGAACCATCGCAAAACACGCTCCCAGCGCCGCGGCAGGACCAAGTTGGCGTGCTGCCACTGCACCACGAACTGCAGCAGCGTCTCGTACAGCACCAGATCGCCAAAGCGGATTCCCAACAGGGGGATCAGCGGGATCCGCAGCACCGCCGACAGGGCGATCTCGACGGCGTGGAAGCGGTTGCCCGTCGTGACGTCCATGCGGGCATCGGAATGATGCACCCGGTGGAACCGCCACAGGAACGGCACCCGATGACAGATCCGGTGCCACGCGTAGGTCCAGGCGTCGAGCAGCAGGATTGCGGCAAGCGCGTGGGCCCAACTCGGCAGGGCGGCCTGGTGGAGGAGGCCCAACCCCCGGGCGGCCGATTCCATCGCCACCCAGCGCCAGATCCAGGCAAACAGCAGCGCGACCATCAGCACATTGCCGAGCGCCAGCGCCACGTTCACCACCGCATGACGGCCGCGATCGCGCCAGCCAGCCGCCCAGTGCCTTGCCGGACGAATGCTTTCCCACGCCAGCAGCACCACCAGCCACCCAAAGCTCGCCGCCCCGCGCCAGCGCAGCACCGTCTCGATGGAGTCGCCGCCGCTCATGACGATCGCGCCGTCGCCGGGGCGCGCAATTCCGGCCGCAACAACTTCCCGAAGCGATTGCTGTAGGGATGCACCCGGCACGCCGGGCGCCCCCCCGCCTCCAGGGGGCGTCCCTCATTCGCCCACTGAAACAGGGAACCCTCCAGGTTGATCACGTGGGTCACTCCGGCGCGGATCAGCCGCGCAGCGCAATCCGCCGAGCGATAGCCCACCGCGCAATACAGCACCACCGGCCGGCCGGGCGGCAGCGCCGAAATCCACCGCTCCACCGGGGCCTTCGGATCCAGATGCTGCGCACCCGGCAGGTGGCTGACGTCGAATTCGGTGCGGGTCCGGACATCGAACAGCACGGGGGGTTGGCGACCGGCATCGGCAAGCCAGGCCGCCAGTTCCGTCGGGGTCAGATGGGGCACCTCCGGAAACCGTTCGTGGACCAACGCCTTCATCCTCTCCAGTCCCTCCACAGCCGCCTGACCCGGCGGCGACAGCCAGATGCTCAGCAGCCCGAGGCTGCCCTTCACAAACACACCCATCGCCCGGCGCAGCGTCATGAGGAGACCGTACCCGAGCGCAGCCCGTTGTCAGTCCCCTGCGTCTCGCCCGCGGGACAGCCCGTGGGAGACCCGATCCGACCGGGCCGCAGGGTTGTCAGGAGCCCCGCGGGAGGCTCAGATGCCGGCATGCGCCGTTGCTGGATGCCCGTCCTTCTCGTGCTCCTCGCCTGCCTGCCGGGCACCGCCGCCCCCGCGGTGACGCCGCTCCCGCGGGCGCATGCCCACAACGACTATGAGCATGCCCGTCCCCTGCTTGACGCCCTGGACCAGGGCTTCGCCAGCGTGGAGGCGGATGTCCACCTCGTGGACGGCGCACTGCTCGTTGCCCATGACTTGAAGGACGCGCGCCCGGACCGGACGCTGGAATCCCTGTATCTGGCGCCACTTCGGGAACGGGTGCAAACGAACGGCGGGTTTGTGTTCGACGCCGTCACAGAATTCACGCTGCTCGTGGACATCAAGGGGGATGCCGCGGAGACCTACGCCATGCTCGATCGGACGCTGGAACCGTACCGCCCGATGCTGACCCGCTTCACGGACGACCAGCGGACTCCGGGGGCGGTGACCGTGATCCTTTCAGGGAACCGTCCGGTTGAGGCCGTGACGGCGTCGCCGGTCCGGTGGGTGGCCCTCGACGGGCGGCTTCCGGATCTGGAACGGAATCCGTCGGTGTTTCTGTATCCACTCTTGAGCGACAGCTGGCGACCGACCTTCCCCTGGTTCCGGGATGAGGTCCTGACGCAGGCCGACCGGCGCCGTCTGCGCCAACTGGTGGACCAGGCGCACGCCCAAGGGCGGCGGATCCGGTTCTGGGGAGTTCAGGACCAGCCGTTCGCCTGGCGCGAACTGCATGCCGCCGGCGTGGATCTGATCAACACCGACCGGCTTGCGGACCTGCGGGCCTTCCTGTTGAACCCGAGGCCCGTGCGCGGGGAATAACCCGGCCGTCTCCCCTTCAGGCGCCAAATCCAATCGTCGGGAGGGGGCGCGCACGGTGCGATCGTCAAACCCCGGTCGCGATTCCCCGAATCGAGACTACGATGACTCCATGCCGACCAACGTGCTGGGAGGGCCGCTGGCGCCCTGCTGTCAGTCGCCGATGACAGGATTTTACCGGGACGGCTACTGCCGGACGGGCCGCGGGGACCATGGCCTCCACACCGTCTGCGCCCGCATGACGGCGGCGTTCCTGGAGTTCACACGCTCCCAGGGAAATGACCTGAGCACTCCAGTGCCCGAACTCCAGTTCCCGGGATTACAGCCCGGTGATCGGTGGTGTCTGTGCGTCGCGCGATGGCAGCAAAGCCTCGCCGCGGGCTGCGCCCCGCCGGTGATCCTTGAAGCCACTCACGAATCCGCCCTGGAATTTGTGACCCTCGAGGAACTGAAGGCCAACGCCATCCCGCGCTGAGGCCATCATTCCCCCCCGCCCCCCCCGATCCCGTCCCTGGTCACTCCGAACCCGCCCACAGCCCGAGCCCTTCGTCCCGCGCGCGCCGGTCGGCACCCCGAAGGGCCACCTGCTCCCGCAACGGCAGCATCCGCGTCGAATCCTCCACCCAGCGCAGCCTTCCGGACGCCACCAGTTCCAGCGCGAGACTGGAGGCATTGGTCCCTTCATACACGAACCCGCGGGCGACGCGGTCCGGCAAGGTCTGTGTGATCGCCAGATCCACCGTGCGCCCCACCAGGCGGCCGGTCAGGTTGGTCTGTGTGGCATAGGCAAACTTGCGCAGGCGGGGGGTGTCCCCGTCGGTCACCGCACCCCGAAGTCCCTCGAGACCCACGTTCCACACCACCTTGTTGGTGTCGCGGGCCTGGATCACATTTTCAGCCAGCACTTTGACCACCAGCACAGGCGTGGTGTCCACCGGCGGGGGCGCCTTGTAGCCGCAGGCCTCCCAGAGCACGTACAGATCCAGCCACGGGCGCGCCCGTTCTCGGCGCTCCCAGAGCATCCAGACCCCGAGCAGCATCAAGCCAACCACCAGCGCCCGCAGGAGGCGGTTGAGGGCGAGGAAAAGACTCATGGCGGAGGGGCGACGTCCGCCGCCGCCCGGTCGGCGCTTCCGAAGAGCCGGATGGACCGTCGCCGCTGCAACGGAGGCGGGGGCGGGGCGGGTTGCAGGGTGACGGGCAACGCGTCCGGTGGCGGCTCCCTGAGGTGGGCCAGCAGGGCAAGGTTCACCTCGGGCACCGGATGCACCGACGGCCGGCAGTCGTGGCGCAGGGCAAGGATGTCGTGCGCGCGGATGCAGTTGCCAATGTGGTTGAATTTCCACACTTCCCGGGCGAAGAGCCGCTCCAGACGGGAACACGGGCGGGCGTTGTTCATCCCGAGAACAAAGGCCGCCGGCAGATGGGGACGCAGCACACCGTCCGCGAACGCGAGCACCAGCGCCGTCCGCCGCCATCCACGGGCCCCGGCATGGCGTGCCCACGAGATCAGCCACGAATTTGCGGTGGACGGCGATCCGTCCTTCATGAGGCCGGTGACCGGACCCGCCACCATCTCGCCGAGCAACGGGGCCCAGGTGAGGGACGCCGCAAAGCCGGCCACGACGGCCAGGGCAAACCAGCCGGCGTTGGTGACGTCGTTGTTGAGATTGGCCGACGACTCCTCCGATGCCCGGTGGAGCACGAGCACAAACGTGGTGGTCAGGACGATGCGCAGGAGGACAAGCACGGCGGGATTCAGCGGTTGGGGTCGGGCTCCAGGATCGGCTGGGACATCACGATGCCGCGGAGGGCCAGATCCAGCCGCTGGCGGTTGATGGCGTAGGTGCGGGCCACCTCCTCGGACACGATGCCCGCCGCCAGCAGTTCCTGGAGGTACTGGTCAAAGGAGTGCATGCCCACATGGTTGGCCGATTCGATGATGCCGGTCAGCACATGGAGTTCGTTCTCCCGGATCGCCTCCTGGACCCCGGCGTCGCGACGGAGCAGCTCCAGGCAGGGCGTCCGGGTGCCCTCCACGTTTGGAATCAGGCGCTGACAGATGATCGCGTTCAGGTTGCGCGACAGCAGCGAGCTGATGTTGTCCTTCTCATCCGCGGGGTAGAATTCCCGGATCCGCCCGATGGCCTGGGCCACCGAATCGGCATGCAGCGTGGTCATCACCAGGTGACCCGTTTCCGCCGCCTGCATCGCGGCCCAGATGCTGTCGCGGTCGCGAATCTCACCAACGAAGATCACGTTTGGATCCTGCCGCATCGCGTTCCGAATGCCGTCGGCGAAGGTCGCCGTGTCAATGCCCACCTCGCGCTGCTCGAAATGCGAACTCTCATCGGTGAACACGTACTCGATGGGATCCTCCACGGTCACGATGCGCCGGGCCGAGTGCTCGTTCATCTGCTGCAGCAGGGCGCGCAGGGTGGTGCTCTTCCCCTGGCCCGTCGGCCCGGTGACCAGCACGAGGCCGCGCGGGTCGTCCAGCAGGTCCAGCAGGGAGTCGGGCAGCTGCAAATCCTCCAGCTTCATCCGGTGCTGGGGCACCAGGCGGAAGGAACACGACTGGCTGCCGCGCTGTTTGCTGAAGTTGGCCCGGTAGCGGACCTCGCCGTGGTAGAAACTCGCGTCGAATTCCCGCTCACGGAGCACCCGGGTCACCAGTTCCCCGGAGAAGCAGTCCAGCAGCCACGAATTCAGCGCCAGGGAATCCAACGGCGCGAAGTCCTCGACCCGAACCGTCTCCAGCCGGCCGTCCACCCGGATCCGGTGCGGCAGCCCGGTCCGCATATGCAGGTCCGAGGCGCGCCTGGCCTCGCACCAGCTCAGCAGACGCGACAACCGTGTGCCTGGGAGAACCTGTTCCATGGTTGCGAGCGGACTGAGAATTGTTTACGGACGTAACATTTGCAAGCCCAGAATGGGCCGCCCGGAGGCCTTGGCGGCGGACCCTTTTCAAGGTATCGCCCCGCGGTGCCGCGTGAAACTCGAATTCAGCGCCGCGAGCGGGCGGATCGCATCCGGGGGGTGCTTCGCGCCACCTATCCCGACGCCCATTGCGAACTGGTCTTTCGAACGCCCCTCGAGCTGCTCGTGGCCACGATCCTCTCCGCCCAGTGCGCCGACCGTCAGGTCAACCGGGTGACGCCGGGGCTGTTCCGGAGGTTTCCCAACGCGGAAGCCTACGCCACGGCCCCGGTGGAGGACATCGCGGCGGAGATCCGGACCCTCGGGCTGTTTCGCAACAAGGCGAGGAACCTCCGCGAGGCCTGCCGGGCGCTCGTCCGCCATCACGACGGAGAGGTCCCGACGACCCTGGAAGCCCTCACGGCACTCGCGGGGGTCGGGCGCAAGACCGCGAATGTGGTGCTCGGAAACGCCTTTGGCATCGCATCCGGCATCGTGGTGGACACCCATGTGGCGCGCCTGGCCGGACGCCTCCGTCTCGCGACCGGAAAACGACCGGAGCACATTGAACAGGAGCTGATCCCGCTGGTGCCCCGGGAGGAATGGACGGACTTCAGCCACCAGTTAATCTGGCACGGACGCCGCCGCTGTTTCGCGAGACGCCCGGATTGTGGCGCATGCGAACTCCGGGCCCTCTGCCCGTCCATGGGGCGTATGTCCGGGAGTTGAGCTCCGGGAACTTCGCCACGGCCCGGACCGCATGGCGACCCGACCCGTCGCGGGTCCGGACCTGATCCGGGACGGCAACACGCCCGGGCCATCGTCCCCTCGCGGGCGCTGTTCGATGACGCCCGGGATTCCCGCCAGCGCGGCGGCGGAGTATACCCTTCGCAGTGACACCGCTTTCGAATGTGGCCCTGCGCCTGCATCCCGACGATGACGTCGCGGTCGCCCGGCAACCGCTGGCCGCGGGCACCGATATCCTGTTGGACGGCTCGTTGATCCAACTCCCGGAAGCCGTTGGCCGCGGCCACAAACTGTGCGTCCGCGCCGTCCGCGAGGGAGAAGCCGTGCGCAAATACGGCCAGATCATCGGCTTTGCGCGATGCGACCTGCGACCCGGGGATCACGTCCACCTGCACAATCTGGAGGCCCGCGATTTCCCCAGGAGCGCCGCCACCGCGACCGACGCCCGCCCGCTGGAGGCCCTCCCGCCGGGATCGGGACGTACCTTCCCCGGCTATGCGCGCCCCGGAGGGCGCGCCGGCACGCGGAACTATGTCGCGGTCCTCTCCAGTGTGAACTGCTCGGCGTCGGTGTCGCGCTATGTGGCTGGACGCTTCAGCGGGCCGGAGTTTGCCCGGGAGTTCCCGGGCGTGGACGGCGTGGTGGCGTTCACCCACAAAAGCGGCTGTGCCATGCCCGAGGATGAACCCACGCGCCAGCTTCAACGGGTGCTGGCCGGCATTGCACGTCATCCCAACATCGCCGCCTTCGTGCTCATCGGACTGGGCTGCGAGGTGAACCAGGTCGAGCGGCTCGTCCGGGAATTCCGACTCGAACCCGACGCCCCCGGGGCGGTGCCGTCCGCCGTGATGACCATCCAGGCCAAAGGTGGCATGGCGCGAACGATCGAGTCGGGCGTCGAGGCCGTCGCGCGCCTCCTGCCCGCCGCAAATGCCATGCGCCGCGAACCCTTGCCCGTCTCGACACTGGTGCTGGCCCTGAACTGTGGCGGTTCCGATGGCGCCAGCGGCATCACCGCCAACCCGGCGCTCGGCGTGGCCAGTGACGCCCTGATCCGGCATGGCGGCACCAGCGTGCTGGCCGAAACCCCGGAGATC
Organism: Verrucomicrobiia bacterium; assembly: GCA_019634635.1. Classification (NCBI taxonomy): domain Bacteria; kingdom Pseudomonadati; phylum Verrucomicrobiota; class Verrucomicrobiia; species Verrucomicrobiia bacterium. Next base: position 180,128 of record JAHCBB010000010.1, on the reverse strand, counting down.
TACGGGGCGGAGCACCTGCTCACCCGACGCGCCCTCCGCCCGGAGATCGCGGAACAGTTGATGGAGCGGATCCGCTGGTGGGAGGAACATGCCCGGATGCACGGTGCCTCGATTGACAACAACCCAAGCGTTGGCAACAAGGCCGGAGGCCTGACCACCATCTACGAGAAGAGCCTTGGGGCACTTGCCAAGGGTGGGCAGGCACCCCTGACGGCCGTCCATCGGTACGCGGAGCCGGTTCCGGGTCCGGGCCTCGCCTTCATGGACACCCCCGGATTTGATCCCGTGAGCATGACCGGACTGGTTTGCGGTGGCTGTACGGTCGGGGTGTTCACCACCGGACGGGGCAGCGTGTATGGCTGCAAGCCGATGCCGTGCATCAAGGTCGCGACCAACACCACCCTGTACGACTGGATGCACGAAGACATGGACCTGAATGCAGGGACGATTCTGGATGGCACCGAGACGGTCGAGGAGGTTGGACGGCGGATCTTCGAGAAGATCCTTTCGGTCGCCGGCGGAGAGCGCACGAAGAGCGAACTCCAGGGCATCGGCGACGAGGAATTCGCCCCCTGGATTCTGGGTCCCACGCTGTGACCCCCCGATCCCCGGTTAGCGCACTTCGTCCAGCCGGACCTCGGCGCCGCCGCGCCGCCTGCTCTCGTCTGCGGCCTCCATGAAGGTGAAAATCTCAAGGGTCTCGTCAGGCGCCACCGGCGCGATGCCGGTCTGGAAGAATTTCACGATGGCAGCAACCAGCGGTGCATAGCCGTCATAGGAGCCCACCGGGAGACTGCCGCCGGTGCCGTGGGCCATGCCGGAATAGCCCTGGCCCTCGGTGAAGGTCCCGGTGCGCCCCCCCTTCCACGTCCCCACCACCTCGATTCCTCCGGAGGCATTCGTGCCGCGGCGCACCCGCTCGCATCCGGTCCCCATGACGGTATACAGGGCCTCCACGCCGTGGATCCCGTACCAGAAGAGGTCCGGGTGCGTTTTCTCAAGGTGGGCCGGGCTCGAAGCGACGGCGTTGGTCACGGTGCCGATCGCCCCGGCCCGTGCGGCCAGGGTGTTGGTCGCGAAGCGGAGCGACGAGGCGCTGAACACCGGCACACCGGCCTCGGCGGCAAGCCGGAAGATCTCCTTCACGTCGGCCAGCGTGCCGGCCATGGGCTTGTCCACATACAACGGCTTGCGCGCGGCAATGACCGCACGCGCCTGCTCGAGATGCGGACGTCCATCCACGCTCTCGATGAGCACCGCATCCACGTGGCGGCACAGCTCCGGGATCGAGTCGTAGATCGTGACCCCGTAGCGGTCCTGAAGCGTCTGCGTGTAGCCGTCCACACGGCTCCAGCTGGATTCAATGTCCGGGCTGCCGCCCTTGAATCCGGCAACGACCTTCGCCCCGGACACATGCCCCCTGGCGGCCGGGTCGTTCAGGATCTCGGTGAACGCGGTCACATGGGAGGTGTCGAGCCCGACCATTCCGAGTCGCAACTCCGCCGACATCAGGCAACCGCCGGACGCCACGAGACACACCCACTTCCCCAGAATCTGCTTCATGTCGTTGATTCCCACCTGTCCGGAGCATCCATGGCAAGCCCCCAATGGCGTCCGGCACCCGGACGCCCCCCGGATTCGGCGGATTCCCATGAGTGATTTCCGCACCCGCGGGGTAGTTGGAGGTGTAGGGGCACTGAAGCCCCACAGAACCAGAACCCTGATATGAAACCCGTCCTGAAACTGGGCCTCTTGGCCTTCGTCACCTCAACCCTGTTCTCCGGCGTGCAGGCCAGCGATGCCCTGTCCCCGAAGGCCCGGTCCCTGCAGCCCCGGACCATGGCCGGGGTGACCGGGGATTCGCTGGGCCGCGGAGTCGAGACGGCTTCTCCCAAGGCGATCGCGGCGGTGACGCCGCGGATGCAGGGGGTGGAGCAGGACCGGCTCCATCGCGGTGTGGTGCTCGGCTCGCCGAAGGCCCGCGTGGTGTTCCCCGGGATGATGGATCGGGGCGCCTCCGAGGGGCCGCAGGTGGTCCGCAAATAGCCACCGTGTCCCGCTTCAACGGGGCCGGCCGACGCCGGCCCCGTCTTCGCCTTTTCCAGAACTGCAGAACTGAAACGCCCCCCGATGAATCCATCGCCCGATGCGTCCGCCAACCCGGGTCCCGGGGACGACTGGCTGCCGGAACTGCTGAGGTCCCGCTGGCCCGACCTCCCCCTGCCCCCGGGCTTCGAGGGGCGCGTGACCTACCGCATTGGCCTCGAATCGCGTGAGGCCGGGGAGGGATGGCTCCTCCGGTGCCTCAACTGGCTGTGGCGTCCCGTCCCCGCGGCCGCAGTTCTCGGAACGGCGCTGGTCATCGGTGGCCTCACCGGATGGCGCGAGGGGTTCCGCCACCGGCTGGCCCAGGAGGAAGTACGCTACCTGGCATCCCTTGATCCCACCCACCACCACTACCGCGTGCCGTGAACCGCCCCGGCCTACAGTTTTCTGCCTTCCTCGTCCTGGTGATCGCCACCCTGGTGGTCTCCTTTCAGGCGACGGACCGTTGGGGGGCATCCCGCGTGTCCACGGACGAACTCGCCTGGCTGACCGACGATTTCGGATTGCAGGGCGAGGGGCTCGAAAAGGCCCGCGACCTGCACCGGCGTCATCGCGAGGCGACGCGCGAACTGGTGTCCCAGATCCGGAGTGCCGAGCGCGAGGTGCATGCGCTCGCACACGACCCCTCCAGGGATGGCGGGCCGGCGCTTGCGGACGCCATCCGTCATCTTGATGGACTCCGCGCCGAAATGCAGGTCGCGGTTCTCCATCACGTCCGAACCATCCGCCCCCTCCTGGATCCGGCGCTCCAGGATCGCTACGTGCGGGAGGTGGAGCGGCACATTCTTGGCCTGAATCCCGACGCCTCCTATCTTGCCTCCAATCATGCCAGCGCACGAGTTCCGTAACGACCTGTTCCCGGATCTGGACCGGAGGGCCATGCGCCGGCTTGCGGAGGGCGACGACACCGCCATGGGTGAACTGATGGAGCGCCACGGGGCTTCCATCTACAACTACCTCGTGCGACTGCTCGGCGACGAGGCGCAGGCCCGCGACCTGGCTCAGGAAACGTTCGTCCGCGTGTTCCGGGCTCGGGAGACCTTCCGCTCGGATGCCAATTTCTGCGCCTGGGTGTTCACCATCGCGGGCAACCTCGGGCGCAACCATCTCCGGTGGCGCCAGCGGCATCCCGAGACGCCATTGGATTCGCTGACCACGCGGGACAACCGGCCGCCCGAGGAGGTCCTGCCGGGGCCGGCGCGGACGCCTTCCGATGCCGCCGCCACCGCGGAGATCGGCGAGGCGGTCCGCAGGGCCATCGAGGGGTTGAGCCCGGAAATGCGCGAAGCGGTGCTGCTCGTGGATTATCACGGCAAGACCGTGAAGGAGACCGCCGAGATCGTCCGGGTGCCGCCCCGCACCGTGGAATCCCGATTGTATCATGCCCGGCGGATCCTTCGCGACCGGCTTTGCCGCTGGGCGCCCCACGGACCACGCGGCGCCCACGCCCGGGAAGGTCCCGGTCGAAGGCCCGGTCTCCCCGGGCTGGCCACCGGAGCAGAGGACGCGGCCACCGGCGGCATCGTCACGGTGTCCTGACCGCGCGTCCCCCCAAGGCATTCCATCCAAACCGCGGTTGCCGGCGGGGGCTCCGCCGGGACAGGATGGACGCCATGGCCGCAAACCAATTCCCATTCAAGTTCCCTCAGGTCCCTTCCGTTCTGATTGCGGGTTGCCTGCTGGCGTCGGGCCTGGTCCTGGGCCTGGGCCTGGCAGCCGACGACGGCGTTGTGGCCCCGGGCGCGACCCTGAAAAAACTCGGTGACGGCTACCTGTTCACCGAGGGCCCCGCCGCGGACGCGCACGGCAACGTCTACTTCACCGACCAGCCCAACGACCGGATCGTCCGCTGGGACGCCGCGACCGGCACCTTCACGGACTGGCTGCGACCGGCAGGCCGTGCCAACGGCATGGCCTTTGACCGGGCAGGCAACCTGCTGGCGTGCGCAGACGACAGGAACGAGCTGTGGTCCATTTCCCCCGACCGGCAGATCGGCGTTCTGGTGCGCGACCACGACGGCAAACTGCTCAACGGCCCCAACGACCTCTGGATTCATCCGGACGGCCAGGTGTATTTCACTGACCCGCTCTACCGGCGTCCCTACTGGAAACGCGACCCGGCCCCGCAGCAGGCCGGACAGTACGTGTATCTGTTGAAGCCCGGCGGCACGCCCCAACCCGTGGCCACCGACCTCAAGCAGCCGAACGGCATCATCGGCACGCCGGATGGCCGGACGCTCTACGTCGCGGACATCGGGGCGGGACGCACCTACGCGTATGCGATCGGTCCGGACGGGCAACTGATGGACAAGCGCCTGTTCTGCGAGTTGGGATCGGACGGCATGACCCTGGACGTCGAGGGGAATGTGTACCTCACCGGTCGCGGGGTCTCGGTGTTCAACGCGGAGGGCCGCAAGATCGAACAGGTGGATGTCCCCGAGGGCTGGACCGCCAACGTCACCTTTGGAGGCGCCGATCGCGACCTGCTCTTCATCACCGCGGGACCCGCCGTTTACGGCATCAAGACGCGGGTGAAAGGAGTCCGATGAGGCGCATCCCGGCGTGTTGCACGGCGCTCCTGATCCTTGCGGGACCGGCGTGCGGCCTGGACGACGCATCCGCGGGGGACACATCGGACACAAAGCCCCGCTGGTGGAAGGGCAACCTGCACACCCATTCGCTGTGGAGCGATGGCGACGACTATCCGGAATCCATCGCCGCGTGGTACAAGGATCACGGGTACCACTTCCTGGCCATTTCGGACCACAACGTGATGCTGGAAGGGGAGCATTGGATCGTCCGCGCGGACACGGCGGCGGCGCAGGCGGCACTCGCCACCAACCGGGCCCGGTTCGGACCGGATTGGCTGGAACACCGCGAGGTGGACGGCACCCATCAGGTGCGCTTGAAGACGCTGGCCGAGTTCCGGGGCCGCCTCGAGGAACCCGGGCGCTTCCTCCTGATTCCCGCCGAGGAGATCACCGGCGGTCACCTCGCCTTTCCGGTCCACGTCAATGCCACCAACCTCCGGGAACCGATTGCGCCACCCGGCGGCAGCAACGTTCTCGACGTGATGCAACGGAGCGTCCGGGCGGTCCTGGAGCAACGTCAGCGCACCGGGCAGACGATGTTTCCACACATCAACCATCCCAACTTCGGATGGGGCATCACCGCCGAGGACCTGATGCAGGTGGAGGGCGAGCGGTTCTTCGAAGTGTACAACGGGCATCCCTACGTGCGGAACGAGGGTGATGCCGACCATGCCAGTACGGAGCGGATGTGGGACATTGTGCTCGCGTGGCGGCTGGGACGCCTCGGGCTGCCCGTGATGTACGGGCTCGCGACAGACGACTCCCACAATTATCACACCCATGCGGTCGGCCAGAGCAATCCGGGACGCGGCTGGGTGATGGTGCGGAGCGCGGCGCTCACCCCCGACGCCCTCATCGCCGCGCTGGAGGCCGGCGCGTTCTACGGCAGCAGCGGGGTGACGCTCCAGGAGGTGACCCGGTCGGGCGACACGCTGCGCATCGAAATCGCCGCCGAGCCGGGGGTCACCTACCGGACCCGCTTCCTGGGCACCCGCCGGGGATTTGATCCGACACGATCCCCCGTCGTGTCGGCAACCGGCCAGCCCGTGCGTGCCACCCAACGCTACGATGAGTCCATCGGCGAGACCCTCGCGGTGGTCGAGGGTCCGGTCGCCACCTATTCGCTGTCCGGTGACGAACTCTACGTCCGGGCCGTCGTCGAGTCCTCCCGCCGGATGGCCAATCCCTACCGCGAGGGCGAGACCGAGTCCGCGTGGGTCCAGCCGGTCCTGCCCTGACACCCGGCCGGGCTGCCGTCCGATGACGCATGGAAAAGGGCCGGGGAACCCCGTTCCCCGGCCCCATGACGCAATGCCGAAATGCGGTCAGCGACCCGAGGGTCGCGTCACGGCTTGAAGAGCTCGAAATAGGCCTCCGCCTCGCCGGCGCTGACGGTCACCGTGTTGCGATCGCCCACAACCACGACGGGCGCGCTCACGTTGTTCCAGCCCGGAGGGGTGAGACTGCCCGTGGACCGCAGGGCGAAGTCCGACAGCGCGGCCGGCCAGGAGATCACCACGTCGGATCCGTTGAGACGGATGTCCAGTGACGGAACCGCGGTGGCGGTGCCGAGCAGGATCTCATCCAGTTGGGCCTGGGTGTAGTCGGTCATCAGCGACGGGCTGGTGGCGAACAGGAACAGGTCAATCGTCGTCCCCCCCTCGCGGTAGGAGATTGTGAAGGTCAGCGGCTGGCCCACCCGGTCCTCCGTCACCTCGTATCGGAACCGGTACACCGGCTCCCCCTGCTCTTCGGCATTCAGGAACTGGCTGGAGAGCAGTTCGTTCCAGTGGAAGTTCCCCTCCCAGAACGCCTGTCCCTCCTCGCCCCCGTCGGCCTTCGAGGTCCGGTCCCCGTTCTCATCGGGGAAGAAGAGATAGCCCGCCAGATTGCAGCACCCCTCGGTGTAGCCGCCCCGGTTGCTCAGCGGCCAGTCGGTCTGCGGGTCCAGGCCGAAATCCGGAGGTACGAAGAACGAGTCCTCGTTCAGGTAATGCGTCTCGTTCCCCCCGTTCTCGAACATCGTGAAGCGCATGTAGAGGTAATACGTGCCCGGGATGCTGAACTGCACGTTGTACGTCACCTTGTCCGCATGCTCCGCAAAGGTCGTCTGCGTGAACAGCGCGCCCTGCTTCGATGCGGTGCTGTCCGCGCCCAGGACCGGGTTGCCCAGCGCACTGGTCCTCGTCCCGGTGTGATCCACCCGGATGAACCCGAACTCCTCGGATTCGTTCAACTTGGTGTCGTAATCCTCCGCCTCCAGGATCAGATAAGACCATGCCGACTCGCCGCTGCCCACCACGTTGCCGGGATCCTGGACGGTGATGTTGGAGGACTGGCCCAGGAGCAGTTCGTCGAGCTGGGCCTGGGTGTAATCGGTCATCAGCGACGGGCTGGTGGCGAACAGGAACAGGTCAATCGTCGTGCCCCCCTCGCGGTAGGAGATCGTGAAGCTCAGCGGCTGGCCCACCCGGTCCTCCGTCACCTCGTATCGGAACCGGTACACCGGCTCCCCCTGCTCCTCGGCATTCAGGAACTGGCTGGAGAGCAGTTCATTCCAGTGGAAGTTCCCCTCCCAGAACGCCTGTCCCTCCTCGCCCCCGTCGGCCTTCGAGACCCGGTCCCCGTTCTCATCGGGGAAAAAGAGATAGCCCGCCAGATTGCAGCACCCCTCGGTGTAGCCGCCCCGGTTGCTCAACGGCCAGTCGGTCTGCGGGTCCAGACCGAAATCCGGCGGTACGAAGAACGAGTCCTCATTCAGGTAATGCGTCTCATTCCCCCCGTTCTCAAACATCGTGAAGCGCATGTAGAGGTAGTACGTGCCCGCGCGGCTGAACTGCACGTTGTACGTCACCTTGTCCGCATGCTCCGCAAAGGTCGTCTGCGTGAACAGCGCGCCCTGCTTCGATGCGGTGGTGTCCGCGCCCAGGACCGGGTTGCCGAGCGCGCTGGTCCTCGTCCCGGTGTGATCCACCCGGATGAAGCCGAACTCCTCGGATTCGTTCAACTTGGTGTCGTAATCCTCCGCCTCCAGGATCAGATAGGACCATGCCGAGTCGCCCGTCCCGATCACATTGCCGGGGTCCTGGACGGTCACGGCCGCCTGCACGGAGAACGCGGCGACCAGCGTGCCGGGGAGAAGTCGCGAGAGTTTGAAGTTCATGGGATTTTGGAATGGATTGCGATGCAGTCATCCATGGACCGGGTCCCGCCAGGCAGAGGCGGAACTCATCCGTGGAATTACTCGGGGACTGGCTACGGCTTACCGCTGCCCAATGGCCGGGTCAAGTTCGCAGACGGCGCCCGCCATCTTTTCCTGCGCTCACCGAATGCCCCCGCATCCGGGTCCGGTCTTTCCCGGCTTTCCCGGCACGGCATTCCGGGCCATCGTCCGCTGATGAACACTGCCCGACGTCACTTCCTGCAAACGGCGGCCACGGCGACCGGTGCCGCCCTGATGTCCGCCGGAGCGCGGGCCGCCGAAACCGCTCTCCCCACGCCCGCCCCCGGCATCCAACTGGCCGTTGCCACCTATTCCTACTGGCATTTCCGCGGGCCGAAGGTGTCTGTGGAAACCGTCATTGACCGGGCCAACCGTCTCGGCCTCGCCGGTGTGGACATCCTCCACCGGCAAATGGACCTGCCGGAAAAAGAGCCGCTCACTGCGGCCCACCGGGCGTACCTCGCCTCCCTCAAGCGCCACGCGTTCCGCAACGGCGTCAGCCTGTGCTGCCTCAGCATCCACCAGGATTTTGTGGACCCGGATCCGGCGGTGCGCCGACAGCAGGTCGAGCACACCCGCAAATGCATCGAGATCGCGGCCGCGCTGGGCGTCCCGGTGCTCCGCATCAATTCCGGACGCTGGAACACCATCGCCAGTTTCGACGACCTGATGAAGGCGCGGGGAGTGGAACCGGTGCTGCCGGGCTATACGGAGGACGACGGCTTCGCGTGGTGTGTGGAGTGCCTGGAGCAGTGCCTGCCGGACGCCGCCCGCGCGGGGGTGATGCTCGCCGTGGAGAATCACTGGGGGCTCACCCGGACACCCGAGGGCCTCCTGCGGATCGCCCGGGAGGTGACATCCCCGTGGTTTGGCCTGCTGCTGGATACCGGGAATTTCCTGGAGGATCCGTACGACAAGCTGGCCGCCCTTGCCTCGAAGGCGGTGTTCATCCAGGCCAAGACCTATCCCGGAGGCGGCGAATGGTACACGCTCGATCTCGATTATCCGCGCATCGCCCGAATTCTTCGCGACGCCGGATACAAGGGCTGGGTCTCCCTCGAAATGGAGGGCAAGGCCGACCCCGAGGCGGCCGTGCCGGAAAGCATTCGGATGCTCCGGGAGGCCTTCGCGATCTGCTGACCGCGCGCCGTCCCCATCCCAATCCTCAGAACGCTCCACTGCGGCCGGTGACAAATCTGGTTGCCACGGACCCGTCGCCCTTGCCGACGTCCTCGCATTCACAAACGGGGTCGAGCGTGACCTGACCCACCGAATGATCGTGCAGCAAAAAATCAACCGAGTTCTCAAGGCTTGATCCGACTACTACTCGGGCCGCCATGCGGAGCTGATCGGAGTGCTCCTGACGCGCGAGGCCTGGGGCGACGTCCAGTTGTCCGCCGTGGAGGACGGACGTGTCCAGGGGGCAGAGCTTTCCCCCGCGCAGCGTGAGCTGCTGCGGCGATCCCCGGATGTCGCGCGGGCAGCCCGGGCGACCCGACGGCTGCCTTCGGCCGATTCCAACCGCTCCCGGGTGCTCGATCGCTTCGGTCCGGAGGCCCACCGGGCCGGCGATCCCCACGCGGGAGCCGCGCTGTTCGAACGTTTGTGCGCTTCATTCCACCTCCTGCGAGGCGTCGGACACGAGGTCGGTCCGGATATCGCCGCCTTCCGGTCCAAATCAGGAACGGACTTCCGAGTGGCCCTCCTGGATCCGAACGCCGCCATCGAACAGCGCTACGCCGCCTGGACCGTGGAGACGCAGGATGGACGGTCCTTCACCGGAGTGGTCCGGGACGAAACCTCGACCCACCTCACCATGGTGCAGCCCGGGGGGGGCCCGTGAGGCGATCGCCCGCGCCGACGTGGCCCGGATGTCCCCATCGAACCGCTCGCTCATGCCGGAAGCTCTGGAGGATGGGCTCGAACCCGGACAACTCACCGACCTCATCGCGTGGATCCGGCAGGCGCCCCGGAACTTTGGCGAGGCCACGGCGGGCCAGCTGGCGGCGGCACGGGAGCGATTCCGCGAACGGGTGGGGTCCCGGCAACCCTCGATTCGGATGCCGCACCCCTCACCTACCCGGGCTGGCTCGGATCGCTGCCGATGCACTACTGCCGGGCCACCGATGGCAACTCCCGCGTCCGCTGGCAGGTTCCCGCCGGTCCCGGCCCCTGGCGGTTGCCCGCAGCCACCGGATTTTCCTCCCAGCCACCGGGACGATTCACCCTCCTCGTGAACAACCGGCCTGCCCTGGAGTTTGATGTCAGCCTGGAGGACGCCCGCTGGACCAGCGCGGACAGCGGGATTGTGGTCACCTACCGCGTCGAGGAGTCCAGCGCCGAGGACAGCAACGGCCTCCTCGAAATCCATGCGGGACCCGGGTGGGCGACGCCGGACGCTCCGATCACCTTCGAGATCCGGCCCTCACCCTTCGGCAGGCAGGGGCGCGTTGACGTGTACGATGCGCAATGGATTCAATAACAACCCGGTCTTCGGGGACGAAACGTCAAAATTAGAGTGTTCGCCACCAAGTCTCCTTCAATTATTTGCGCGCTGCCGAAGGTTTTCAAACTGTGAGTTTTCGTTGCCTTTGACGGTTATTCCGGAATCCGAGGTAACATTTCGAAAAACCGAACTAGAATTGCTCTCAATCAGCACTCCCAGCGGTCCTCCTTTGTTAGGGAGCTCTCTTTCTACTTGCTGAACGCCGTCGAGTCGCGGCCCAGATGTATGGGAATCCGACTCGCTCTGAACTCGCTCAATAAGCGGCGCGGAAACGACATCACTGACAACATTAACAAAAACCTCTCGAAGGATCAACCCTACAAGACAGATGGCACCAGACACGCCTATCCAATGTGCCCTATGCCAAGTCAAGAGCGGCTTCTTGCAACCCCAAACGGCATGCACCTCACCTTCAGGATCTTTTGGCCTTCCCATGAACGGGATGATCGCAAACTCCTGAGATTCCACAAGTGAAAAGCTAACTCAAGCAACTCGCGGCCCGGCAAGTCCTCAACTTGCAACCAAACTACTCGAACCCGACGAGGAGTCGGTAATACCTCCCGGTCATCTGCTGTTGAATTGGATCCTCAACGGCCACCACGCCATCCGACACCTGCACGGGCAGTGTCACCAACTCATGCCACGGACCGTCGGTGAGCGCCCCCCGGTGCAGCACCGAATAGCGACGGCCCGCAACCACCGGGAACTCCAACCGGAGCCCGTCGGCACCGGGCTCGATCGCCGTGAACCGAAGGCGGCTTTCCCGATCCCACGGGTCGGTTCCGGCGATGTACTCCTCCTCATTGGTGTAGCCATCGCCATCCAGATCCGCCTCGGGACTGTTATCGCCCTCCGACGAGAAGGGACTCAGCCGGTACGTCAGCTTCCACCAGTCCGGCAGTCCGTCCCCGTTGGAGTCGCGCGGCGACCGGACATTGACGGCTCCGGGAGTCGGCAGGCCGGCATCCCAGTTGTACGGGTCATTGCCATGGAAGTCGTCCACAAGACGCTGCAGGGACCGCCCGGTGCCGTTGGCCTCCGGAGGCCATGGGGCGCTGTTGCCGTAGTCCAAACGATCCACCTCCACGTAGGGGACCATCCCCGGGGAATTTCCTGGATCGGTCTGGGGCGGGTCGGGTTTCAACAGTCGAAGCCGCTCGCCGGCATTGTTGAGACGTCCGGAAAAGGGACCAAGGATGACGACGTCCGGCGTCAGGGAATAGACGCTGCGGAATTCCTGGAGCTCCCCGTGACTCGATGCGGGATCAAAGCCCACCACGAGCAGATGGCCGAACGCCGGCAGGACGGTGTCCTCCGGAAAATCGAACGACACCCCGCTACGCAGCCGCCAGGTGTTGGTGGGCACCACCGGATCAAACAGGGGAATCTCCTCTGCGGTCCGGTTGCGCAGTTCGATGTACTCATCACGTGTGTTGTTCTGCCCGGGGATGAACGGCGCCGGGTTGTACATGACTTCATGCAGGACGACCGGGCCGACCCTCGGCTCCGCATTCGTGGCGCCGAAGGTCTGGACCGACTGGGCGACCAGTTGCCATTCCCCGGCATAATTGACGTGCCGCCCAAACGACACGCCGTTTTCCGTGGGGCCAAAGGCAAACCCGTCCACATATCCGGTGAGACGCCCACCGGCATCTGCGGAAAACAAATACACCTCCTCGCCCAGCGAGCTCAGGGCGAAGCTCCCCGGCGCCCCGGTGTTGAAGTCCGATTCATCGAACACCACAAATCCCCCCGGGACGAGGCCCACACCGTCCGGAATCCGGAATTGCATCGGGTTGCGAAAGTCGTCGGTCAGATACCAGCCGCCGAGGTCCGCAAGCTCGTCTCCGGCATTGTGGATCTCGATGGCATCCAGTTGGGGTGGATCAGAATGGGCGAGCACCTCGTTCACCCGGACGATCGGGAACCTGGGCGGCTCCGGGTCCGGCCGACCCGGCGACCCGAGCGGTTCAGCACTTGCCCGCCACTGCGAAGAGAGCCCCCAGGCCTCCCGGGGAGCGTTCGGATCCACCACGACCAGCGAAAATCCATGGCCGTCCGTGGCGGGTTGCCAGTCTCGAAGATATTCGAAGTCGAGGAGCACCTCGCCCAGCGGGCCGATCAGGGTCAGGCGCTCCCCGGCATTGTCGAGCTGCCCCTCATAAGGACCCAGAACCCCCAACGCCGCGCCATAACGCGACGCAAACGCCTCTGGATCCCTGGCGAGCACCACCCGTTCCCCCGGGGCGAGGAGACGCGATGGAAAGTCGAACCCGATGCCCCGGGTGAACCGGAAGCCTTCCAGATCCAGCGCCTCCGTGCCCCGGTTCCACAGTTCGATAAACTCAAACTGCTCCTTGTCGAAGCCCGCGCCCCCCGGCGGCAGCGCGGGCGGATGCACCATCATTTCGGTGATCACCAGCGGCGGCGGGATCAGGATCGTGGATACCGTCAGGCCCGACCACGGGGTGGACAGGGGCGGACGGCTGGGTCCGGTCAGATTGCGATGCGCCGGGTTCAGGGCCCGCGCGCTGATGCGAGTGCTGGTGGGAATCCCGATCGGTCCGGAGGCGACCCGGGCACCGGGGCGCACGTCGCCCCCGGGAAGTCGCGGGTCGGTGCCATCGAGCGTGTAATAGACGGTCGCTCCCGGCGGCCCTTCCAGCATCAGGGTCACGGCCTCCTCCACGGTGCCGCCTGGATGACTGGGCCGTGGGCGTGCCAGGAAGTTGGTGTCCATGAAACGCAGGCGGTCGGAGAGCCAGCGTTTCATGAAGTCAATCTCCCCCTGAAACGTGCCGGAAAACGTGTGGGTGTATCCGTTGAAGGAAAGCCTGCCGGAACGCGGCCGGGTGTCCGATCCTCCGCTGCCGCCCCAGCGGGCGACCTCGCGCACCTGGGCTTCCCGAACCTCGTCGGCCAGCGAGTCCACGATCGCGTGCACCTGCGCGTCCGAGAACACCGTCTCGCGCAGGTCCTGGTAGCGGTCCACATACCGCTGCCAGAATTCCAGGTCACGGAACAGGCGGCTGTACCAGGGATTGGAAAACACGCCGGCCGCGTTGAAGAAGTCGGTCCCCTCGTCCCAGGTCTGACCGCGCCAGTTGACGGGATTGAAGGCGCGGGTGTCCCCGCCCTTGCTGGTGCCCATGGACCGGTCGAAATCCCACACCGGCCCCATCTCGATGCGGCGGTCGCGCCCCTTGAACAGGTGGGCGCTGAGCCGCAGCGCATCCACATTCATCGGCACCACGTTCAGCAGGTGGTGGTCCAGCCACGAATCCACATCAATCCAGGCCTCATAGCCCCTCAGCGGATCGCCGGGGTTTGGACCGGACAAGGCGTCAAAAAAGCCGTTGAAATGGTTCCGGATGTAGTTGGCCTGGGCCGCGCGTTGCGGGGTGACCATTTCGAGGCCGTTCGGGTACCGGTAGATGAGACTCAGGCCCGCCGCATTGAACTCCCGTTCGTTGGCATCGCGGCGGTCAATCTTCAGCAGGTAGCCGCCGGTGACCTCGGGCGGACGCGTGTGCTCCGGCGCCAGCCGCTCGATGGCCACCCGGTCGGCTCCACGCTTGATGTTCTCCATCAAAACGTACACGCCGCGGTACTGTCCGGACGGCAGCGGACCGCTCACGGGTCCGCCCGCCGTGTTGACAAACAACTCGACGAACCGGGTCCGCGGCGCGTAACGCCCGGCGTCACGGCTCAGACGGAACGCAAACGGGTTGTGGATCAACGGAACGTCGAACTCATTCGGTGCATACAACACCCAGTCCTCCTCCGCCGGCATCCCGAGCAGGGGGCGCTCGCGGCCCTGATCAAATTCATCCCAGAACTCGAGGCGGTAGCTCGATTTGGGCAGGCCGCGGGTGCTCGAGCCCCGGATGTTGATGCCCGCCCGCGCATTGAGGGTCGCGGGATTGGTCAACGACGTGCGCCCGCCGGCACCGGGTTCACAGAGAATCACACCGGCGAACTGACGGGGAATCGCCGGACTGCCGGGCACGCCGCCCGCCCCGAAGTTGTGCAGGATCATCACGGGCAGGTCGGAGGAGAAACCCGCCAGGGACGCGGCCAGTTGCACGTAGATTTCGCTGGAAGGCGGCCCGGGGAGGAGGTCCGCCTCAAACGCCCGTGCCCGCACCTGTGTCGTCGCCGAAATGCCAATCGGCCCCGTGTACAACGGGGACCGGTCGCCGGGCAGCGATCCGTCCAGCGTGTACCGGATCTGCGCGCCGGGGGAATCCGTCTCCAACCCGAGGGAAAACGACGCCGTGAACAGGCCGCCGGCTCGTGAGAAGCGCACCTTCGGCGCAAACCCGGGGCCCCCGGGAACGTTCGGAGCGCCCGGGGTGGGTACGGGGAAGTAGCCCACCAGCCGGGGATCCCCGGGATCGCTTCCGTAGGACACATCGTCCCGCTGCGGTGGATACTGCGGTGCAAATTCCGAGACGGGCTGTCCCTGCGGATTCACCAGGGCCAGGTACTCGCCCTCCTGGGCGAGCCGGAAGTTGGTGTGCAGCGGCGCCGCAGGATTGGTCCGGTTCTTCCCCGAGGCAAACACCACAAGGTGCTGGTTCGGCAGGAGCGTTACCCCGGGGAACCGCCACTGCGTCAAGTGCTCCGCATCGTCGGTCAAATACCAGCCCGCCAGACTTTCAGCCACCGCGCCCGCGTTGTGGATCTCAATCCAGTCCGACCGGTCACCGTCGTCATCATTCAATGTGCGCTGGTTTGACGCCATGAACTCGCTGATCAGCAATCCCGGGGGTTCCGCATCCGGATCCAGTGTGTAGTTCCATCCGTCCCCGGCAAAAGGGTTGGCCCGCGAGGTGAGATCCGTGATGCCGTGATCCGGTGCCCAGGTGACCCGGACCGCCCCCGGCTCCGGCGGTTCCATGGTGAAGACGAACTGACCGGGCTCCCCCTCGGCCACATCGAGAGCCGGAACCCCGTTGACGAGCAGGTCCGAGGCATCCACCCCGGTCACGGGCTTGTTGAAGCGGACTTCGAGGCTTTCCAGCTCCCGCACCGTGGCGTTGGCCGTTGGACGCCGCAGCGCGACGACCGGTTCGGTGGTGTCGGGCACGCCGCGCAGCGCCGCGTCAAAGAACAGGTCGCTGCTGGTCCAGTTCACATTGAGCACGTGGACGGCGAGCACGTTGGATCCCTCGCGCAGCCACTGCCAGGCGTCCGGGATTCGCACCGTGGTGGACTCCGGCCCGCCGGTGAACGTGACCGAGGTGGCATCGTGGGCCAGCTCCCCGTCGGGCACGTTGTACCGCCCGGCCTCCGCCCCGTTCAGCCAGAGGACGAAGCCATCATCAATGCGAATCGGAAGCACCAGCTCCTGGAAGTCCGCCGGATGCTCCACCGTAAACTCGCGCCGCAAGTAGAACGTCAGATACCCGCGATCCGCGCTGCGTCCCAGGTCCGTGACAATGCCACCCGGCCCGTAGCCCATCGGCGTGCGCCCCTCGCTCCATTGGGAATCATCGAAGCCCGGGGAGCGCCACGCGGTGGGGTCCGGCGACGACGCCTCCGTGGTGCCGACAAAATAGCGCCACGATGATCCCTCGGGAAACAGCTCCGCGGCCCGGGCCGCACCCGGTGACAGCAACAACGCGCTGCACGCCAGGACGCTCCAAATGCTCATGCGCGCAAAGTAGCAGATGCCGGACCAGTCGCCCAAATGCGGATTCCGTCGCGCACACGCCACCCGCAACCGGCGCGGCCCGGCTTCCGGAACCCCAAGGAGACCGTCGGCAAACGATCAGGTTACGATCGTAAATTTCCCGAGTCCAGCAGGCCTTGGGAGTTGCCAGAATCGCACGCGTCGGTCTTCATCGCCGCGTCCCCAGTTGAGCATCGCAACCACCGGAAGGCCCACCAGCACTCCGGTCACATCGCCTTGCGACACCGGGGACACCCACGTCCCTGAGGCCACAGACCACTGCAATCGCACATTGACCCCCATGAAGACTGCCATTTGCTTCGCGGCATCCGCCGCACTCCTGGCCCCGGTCCCGCGCATCCTCGCGGCGGTTCCGGGAGCTCCCGAAGACAACGGACTCGCACCGGTGAGCGATACGTTCTACGTCAACCCCCCCGACCTCCTGAACAACTCCGAGACGGAGAGCCTGGGCGTCGCCATCGCGCGCAACGGCAACGTGATCATCGGCTGGGAGGATGACGGGGACGGCCTGACCGATCTGGCCGGGGTCTGGACCCTGTATGCTCCGGACGGCACGCCGCTGACCGAGGACACGCTGATCACCACCATGGATCCTGCGTTCGCGGGCCAGAGCCTGGGCTCCCGCTTCCTGTCGTACTTCCGCGCCGACGGCAGTGCCATCCCGGGGCGGACTTCCTGGGGTCCCAAGATCAAGGCGAACCTTTTCGGGGATGGCATCGGCATGGGCGCGACCTCCTTCGAGCTCGCCAACGAAGTGGTCGAATTTCTCCCGATCCAGAACAACGCCGCCGGGGAGAATGCCGGCGATTATCCGACCGTTCAGTGGCTCAGCAACCACGGCGAACCGCTCGGGATTCTCTCCGGGGTCCCGGCGGAATACGCCGAGCGACCCGGCGACATTCGCATCGGGGATTGGGCGCCGCTGGCCACCGGAAATGTGGTGATTGTCGGTGAGAGCCGCCAGCGACAGGATCTGGTCGAGATCTACGGCGGCGCCAGCGAGCAGACGCATGCGATTGTGCGGATTGTGGACACGTCCGGCGCCGAGGTACGAGCCATTCAACTCGCCAGCGCAGTGGCGGACCGCGCGGAAATTTGGCACGGCGTCGGCGTCACCCGCGACGGCTTCGCCGTGCGCTTCGCCAACGAGGCGGGCCGGGCAACCGTCCGTCTTTTCGACAACGCCGGCAACCCGCAGAGCGACAACCTGGACCTCGCAACGGTCGCCGAATCCGAAATCCTGGCCGGTGGCGGCCGGGGTGACGGCGTCGGGTTCCACGGCAACGGCAACGACGCCTATGCGGCGGCCGCCGTCGGGCGAACCGGCGAAGGTGTCCCCGAGGTCTGGGTCGCGGTCCTGAATGCCAACGGGACGCGGCGCTGGTCGCGGTCGGTGTCCGACGACCTGGAACTGTTGAACCCCGGACGCTGCGACGTGGGCATTGATGCCGCGGGCCGGGTGGTGGTGGTGTATGCGGATACTTCGGCCACCGATGGCAATGTACCGCTGGTGCTCGGGCGGGTGTTCAACGCGCAGGGCGAACCCCTCGGCGGCACCTTCCACGTGAGCGAATGGGAGTTGCCCACTCCGGACACGCTGGCGGCCAACAATCCCCGCGTGGCCTTTCGCGGCGACGCCATCGCCGTCGTCTGGGAGAGCCGGAACAGTGGATGGCCCGACCACCGGGTGGTCGCCGCCCGCACCTTTGTGATTCCCGCGAAGCCGGGCAGCATCGAGTCCGTGGGCCTCACGCGCATCGTTCCCGACACCGTGGTGATCAACCAGGACCTCGCGTCGCTCGGCAACTGGGAGCCGTATGCCTCCGTGCTCGGAACCACCACCTTCCTCGTCGAGGGCAACGCCTTCGCCGAGGATACCGCGGATTCGCAGCGGTACGTGGTCGCCCTCCAACCCGCGGACGGAGGGCCCATGAAGCTGGGCGAGGCATTTTTCGCGGACAACGGCACGCCCTATCGCGGGGTGATCAATGCCTCGCGGCAGAATGGCAATCCCGGTCGCGTGGCCGGTGACATGCGGCCGGGCGCGGTGCACTTCATGGCGGGTGGCGAGGCCTCGCCCCACGTCGTGGCCGCGTTTGCCGACGCCCGGTGGAGCCTCGGCTATGACCGTCTGGAGGACGGCCGCTACGCAACGGTGCAGACCTACGAGCTGGATCCGGTCACCCTCACCCAGACCCCGCTGAGCAAGGCGCTGGATTCGTCCAACGGCCGCCTGACCTCGGGCGCCGCACCCAACAACCAGATCACGCGGTTCGGCGGCGACATCGTCGCGCTGGACAACGGAAACTTCGTCTCGGTCGTCGAGGACCGTTCCCTGGTGGTGCATCCCGACGGAACCGCGGCCGTGGCGACGATCTTTGCTCCGGACGGCTCCGTGGTGGTGGAAAGCTTCCTCGTCGCGCCCGGGGACCTCTGGTCCAACGTGGCGGCCTTCAAGGGGGGCTTCGTGGTCCGCGTTCAAGGAATGCTGTATTTCTACGGGAACGACGGTGCGTTGCAGGGTTCGGTGGACCAGGCGACCTCCGGGGAAAGCTTTGACCGCGGACGCGGCGACGGCACCCGGATCGCCGGTCACATCAATCATCCCTACGTCTTCCTCGCCGGCAAGGTCGCCAACGCGACCGTCGTCCGGGTGGCGGCCTGGAATGCGCAGACCCGCGAATTCGTGGCCGTCGCCGAAGTGAGCGAGGCCGGATTCCGAGGCGACTTCGATCGGGCCACGGTGGCCGTGGACGCGCTGGGCCGCGTCCTGGTGAGCTGGGTGGCGCGTCCCGATGGCTACGAACTGCAGCAGGTGGCCGCGCGGGTGTTTGCCCTCGATCCGGCCACCCGGACGATCACGCCGCTGACGGCCAGCTTCCTTCCCTTCATCAACGCCGCCGAAACGGGGGGCATCCGCACCTTCCAGATGAGCCTGGCGATGACGACGAAGCAGCTCCTGGTGGCGGCCAAGGGCGAGATCAACCTTGAGAACAATCCGGCGGCGGGCGCCAACTCGCCCGGCGAGATCAACTTCTACACGGTCATCTCGCATCCGGATCCCAAGGACGATCCAACCCCCGGCGTGGGCGGTGGCGGCGGGATCGGGGCCACCGCGGTGCTCGATGGTGCCAATCTCGTCCTGAACTGGACCGGCGGGAACCCGCCGTTCCGGGTGGAGCGCCGCACCAGCCTGACGGCCGCCACCTGGACCGAGGTGCTCACCACGAATGAGCGGACCGCTTCGTTGGCCGCCGACGGGGACGGGGCCTTCCTCCAGGTGGTCGGCCAGTAGGCCGGACCCGGACATCGCTTCAAGGGCGGCGGCCGGTTGCGGTCGCCGCCCTTTTTCCTGATCTCCGGTGAACCCTTCCCGATTAGTCGGTGGGCTATGGCGGAAGCGGTTTATCCATCCCTCAAGCAATATGGAAATCAAAGACCTGTTGGTTGGCACGCTCGTGGCCGCGCAGCGATCCGCGGATGGACACCTGGATCGGAGTCTTGACTCAAAAGCCAGCGGTTGCTGACCCTGCGGTGAGTCGTCGGAAGACGGCCTGCGACAACAACCCTTTGGAGTTTCTGACATGAGCGCGGGAACGAGTCGGTGCCCCAAGTGCAACGGCGAAATGGTGCAGGGCTTCATTTACGGAAGAGAGGGCCCCAACCGGGTCGTCAGCACCTGGGTCGAAGGGATGCCGGAGATGGTCGGCCGGCTGTTCCGGCAGACCCGGAAGGGTCCGCCGGACAAGTGCCTTCCAGTGGGGGTCTTTCGCTGTTCGGCGTGCGGATTCCTAGAGTCGTACGCGGGACCGGAGTTCGCCGCCAGGTAACGCCCTGAAGCCCGGCCCGGATGGCGAACAGCTCAACCAAACCTATTGGATTCTTTGCAGCAAATCACCACCGAGGCGATGGCACTTCCCCTCTCGGATCGAGTCCCCCTTGCTCAGGCGCTCCGGCAGAGCATTGATGCCGGCCTTGCCGACGCCGAAGAGCGACCGGCTCCCAGCGAGCCTGTCGGCCGCGACGAGGACCTTTCTTCCGGGGCAATCGCCAGCCGCACAGAGGAGGTCCTGCAGACCGCCCGGCCCTATCAATAGTCCTGGGTCCGGTTCATGGCCGGGGATTGCCAGGGTCCCTTGGCGCCGGGTGTGTTGGGCCGGGGCGGGGCATCCATGGGCGGGCCCATCTGCTGCTGCAACTGCTGGACCAACTGGGGGTTGCCCTCGCCCGGCATGGGCATCGGCGGTCCCTCCTCGGCCAGTTGCTGTCGGACCCCGTCGAGCTCCTTGCCCACCTGCTCCGCCTTGCCGGCGGTCTCCTCCGAGGGCTCCAGCCCCATCAACTGCTGGAGGGCCTGCTGCGCGCCCTCAAGCCGCGCGGCCTGCTGTTCGAGCGACTCGCGGGACGGCGCCTTCATCAGCCGGTCCGCCAGGCGCGACAACGCCGACGCGAGCTGGCTCTGGGTGCTTTCCGCCTTCTGGGGCAGGCCGTCATTCTGCGGCTGGAGGTCTGAAGCCTGCTGGTAAAAATCCAGCGCCTGGCTCAACCACTGGGCCTGCTGTTCCAGGTTGCCCTGCGGGGTCTGCTCGACGAGCTGGTCGGCCTGCTCCTCCATCACTTCCGCCAGCCGCCGGTTCACCGCCTCGAGGGTTTCCTCCGCCGGACGGAACTGCGGCACCTCGTCGAGCGCCTTTTCGACCAGCTCCTTGGCCATCCGCAAAATGGCCAGCTTTTCCTTGGGCCAGGGCATCTGCAGCTCCTGCGCCATCAGGATCCGGGCGTTGAACGTCAGCGCATTGGCCAGCCGCTCCCGGCCCTGCTCCAGCGCCTTCTCGATCGCCTCATTCTCCGGCTGCAGGGTCGTGGCGTCCTCCAGCATCGCGACACCCTCGCCGATCTCCTTGTAGTCGGGACGCGGCACCGGCGCCTCGTTCGGACGCGGCTGCACGAGTCGGACGCTCTGGGATTTCCGGCTGCCTTCCATCGCGAGGGCAGCCGCGAGCTCCGCACGGGTCTCCTGTTCACCCTGCTGGGCTTCGGCGTTGTCCGGATCCGTCTCCTGCGCATCGGTGAAGCGCTCGAAGGCATTCCGGAGTTTCTCAATGCGCTCGCCCGGGGCCTGACCCGGCTGCCGGGCTTCGGTCTGGTTGCGACGGGCATCCGCAAGCAGCAGGGCCAGCAGCTCACGCCGGACAAACTCGAAATTGTCCCGCGCCCGCGGATCCTCGGAGTCCTTCAGGACCTCGGCAAAGTCCCTGAGCGATTCCCGCCAGCGCGCTATGGTCTCCTCCAAATTCGTCGCCCGGGCCTCCAGCCCGATGCGATACCCGGCGTTGCCCATCTGGAACCGGGCGCGCCTCGAAAGCCACTTCCGACCCGAGGTCTCCGCCCGGTCGAAGGACAACAGGGCCTCCTCAAAACGTCCGGCGGCATAGGCCGCCACCCCGTGGTCGTACAGGAGCCTCGGATTGTCGGGATCCCGCTCCAGTGCCGCCTCAAGGATGCCCAGGGCCGCGGCCGCACGGCCCTCAAGGATGTCCTGCTGCAGCGCGGGGATGTCCGGGGTCAACGCCACGGCGGCGGCGGCAAGCAGCGGGGACAGGACGCCCACCACCCGGCGGCGGTATGGCGAAAAATCGAGTGGGCGGAGCACGGCGTTCATCTCGGGGACGGGACGGCGGCCTCGCCGTGAATTCCTGGGAGGGTCCGCGGACGGGTCCGCCGTCCGGCGGCCAGCACAATCTTGCCCACAAGGCAGGCGATGGCCAGCGTGAGCGGCACGGCATAGCCTTCGCGGTAGTTCTTGAGATCCTGGCGCGCGACCGACTCGGTGGTCGGGATCAGCACGGTATCGCGGAACTCCTGGAGCCCCTGTCCGCGATCGCCGAGGCGGAAATAGCGCCCCCCGGTGGCCGCGGCGAGGCGTTGCAGGTTGCTCTCGTTCAGACGCGAGACCACCTCCTGACCGAAGCTGTTGCGCGCGGCGCCACCCCGCAGCAGCGGCACCTTGGCCCCGGCGGCGGTACCCACGCCGACGGTGCACACCTTCATGCGGAACTGGCGCGAAAACTGCCGCGCCGCCTCCACGGGGTTACCCGCGAGGTCTTCCCCGTCGGAAATCAGGAGCACGAGGCGGGGATGCACCTGGTTGGTCTCGAAATAGCGGCCCGCCCGCTCCAGCGCCGAGGCCAGGGAACTGCCGGGATCCTCCAGCACGTTGGGGTCGAGGTACCGGAGCATGGTCCGGAGTGCGAGGGTGTCGAAGGTCAGCGGGGCGTTCAGGTAGGCGACGCCGCTGAACGTGAGCAATCCGACCTGGTCGGCGCGCGTCTCGAGAAGGAACCGGTCGAGGGCATTGGTGGTCGCCGCCCAGCGCGACGGCCGGACATCCGTCGCCAGCATGGAGCGCGAGGCATCGAGCGCGATGAGGTACGGCACGCCGCGCAGTTCGTTCTTCTGGTCCGGCTGGAACCAGAGCGGGCGCGCCAGCGCCAGCATCAGGAATGCAAACGCGGCCAGTGTCAGGGCAACGTCGGCGGTCCGTGCACCGGACGGCCCGTTGGGACGCGCCCAGGGGCGTTCCCCCCCGCCGGTAAACACCGTCCGCAGCCGCTCGCGACGCCGGCGCGCCCAGACCAAAGCCCACGCCAGGAGGCCGAGTGACACCGGGAGCAGGTACAGGAACAGCGGGTGGGCAAACTTCATGGGATGCGCCTCCGGACCACCTCGTCCGCCGCCAACTGCACCAGCCAGACGGCCGCCGCAGTCCACAGGAACCACGGATAGAGCTCCCTCCAGCTCACGAAGCGCTTCTGGACGAGGTCACGCTTCTCCAGCTTTTCGATGGCGGCGAAAATGTTCTCCAGGGCATTGGCGTCCTGGGCCTGAAAGAACTGCCCGCCCGTCAACCGCGCGACCTTGTTCAATTCGTGGTTGGCCGCCATGGACGGGGTCACCATCTCGGGGCCGATCAGGATGGTGTACACGCGGATGTTCTCCTTCACCGCCAGCGGCGCCATGTCGAACGGCTTGGGGCCCGCGGAGTTGTCGCCATCCGTGATCAGGATGATCACCTTGTTGCGGTCGCTGTCGTGCTTGAGGAAGGTCGTCGAAGCGGCGATGGCCCAGCCGATGCCGGTCCCGGTGGCCAACTCGGCCTCCTTGAGGGAGGACATCGCCCACTCATGATCCAGGGTCAGCGGGCTGACAAGCCACGGGGTCCGGGCAAAGCAGACGATGCCGATGCGGTCATTGGGGCGTCCCTTGATGAAGTCGCCGGTGACGGACACGAGGGCCTCGTGACGGCTCACCCGGCGATTCCTCAGGCGAAAATCGGTCTCCGCCATGGACCGCGAGAAGTCGAGGGTGAGGAGGATGTCAATGCCCCGGCTGGGATCGGGCAGATCACCGCGGGGCAGACGCGGGCGGGCCAGCGCCACGATGCAAAGCGCGACGGGCAGGAGCAGGCCGAACCAACGCAGGGCACCGCGATGACGCCGGGGCACCGTGCCCAGATGCCGCACCCCCTGCAGCGAAGGGACCGGCACCGTGGGCAAGGGCCCGCGGGCACCGCACCACCAGGCCAGGGGTGGCAGCAGCAGGAGCAACAGGAGCACCCACGGATGCTGAAACTCAAAGCCCTCCAGGCCGGGGAGGGCGGCGCCCCAGATCCGCATCATCGGGCCCCTCCCTGCCGCACCAGACCGACAGCGGCATCCACGAGGCGTTCCTCCTCCTCAAGCGTCGCGTCCCGGCGGGCAAACTTCAGGAGATCGCAGGACCTCAGGTACTCCCCAAGCCGCTCCCGCTGGGGAGCGGCGAGCGACGCGTGACAGGCCGCCGCATCGAGAAACTCCCGGGTGGTCTGGAACCGGATGGCGAGCCGGTGACGCCACTCCACGAACTCCCGGAGCACCTCCGAACACTCAAAAGCGAAGTCGTGCGCGCTCAAGTCCCCGCGCCGTCCACGCAGGGCTTCAAGCCGTTCCAGAAATTCCGGGACCCGGTCCGGTTCAGGCACCCGCACCGGCACCGGGAGGCGGCGGCCCTGCGCCCGTCGCCACAGCCACCAGCCGAGGGCTCCGAGAGCCAGGATCGCGATCAGGATCCCCGCAACCGCCCAGGGCGACTGCCACCAGGGCGGCAGCGGCAACAGCGTGAGGTCCTCGATCAGGGCGGTGCGATTCACGGGTCCGGGAAGGGGATCGTCACGCCACGCGGCGCTTGGCCGACTGGTCGAGGAATTTTTGGAGGCGGTGCAGCCACGGCTGGTCGGTGCGGACCTCCATTTCGGGAATCCGGCAACGCCGGAAGGTCATGACGAGTTCACGGGTCCGCTCGTCGGCCGCGGCCGCCCAGGCCTCCCGCACCGCGGGATCGGCGGTGTCCAGTTCCAGCAGTTCGCCGCTTTCGGCGTCCTGCACGAGCGCCAGCCCCACATCCGGCAGCTCCAGCTCGCGGCGATCCACCGTGCGCAGCGCGATCACCTCGTGGCGCTGGTTCGTCGCGGCCAGCGACCGTTGCCATTGTTCCCCGGCCGGATCGTGAAAGTCGGAGAGCACAAACACCAGGGCCGGACGGTGCAGCAGGTTGTTCAGGAAGTTCACCGCCGTGGTAAGCGAGGTGCCCGTGGACCGCGGCACGGTGAACAACAACTCGTGCAACAGGCGCGTCACGTGCGACCGGGTCTTGCGCGGGGGCACGTAACGCTCGACGCGGTCGGTGAACAAAAGCAGCCCCACCCGGTCCCCGTTGCGAATGGCGCTGAAGGCAAGAGCCCCCGCCAGCACGGCCGCCAGTTCGCGCTTGGTGGCGGCCTCCGCAGACTCCCCCGACGCCGTCCCGAAGTGACCGCTGGCGGACACGTCCACCAGCAGCAGGACCACCAGCTCGCGCTCCTCGACGTGACGCTTGATGAAGGGCTTCCGAAGTCGCGCGGTGACATTCCAGTCAATGCGCCGGACGTCATCCCCGGGCACGTACTCGCGCACATCGGCAAAATCCATGCCGCGCCCCTTGAACACGCTGACCAGCCGCCCGCCCATGAGCTGCTCGCTGACCAGCCGGGCGCGGAGCTCCACCATCCGGAGCCGCTGAAGATAATCGGCAGGCAGCATGCGGGGGGCGGGGATCCCTCAGGGCACCTTCACTTTGCCGAGCAGCGTCTGGACGATGCTTTCGGTCCCGATGTCCTCAGCCTCGGCCTCGTAGGTCAGCAGGATCCGATGCCTCAGGACATCCGGGGCGATGAGCTTGACATCGTCGGGCGTCACGTGATCCCGGCCTTCCAGCAGCGCGCAGGCGCGGGCGGCGAGCGCAAGGTTGATCGTGGCACGGGGACTTGCGCCAATGCGCACCAGGCGCTTGAGGTCGGGCGCCACCCCGCGGCCCGCCGCGGCATCGCGCGTGGCCACCACCAACCGGACCACGTAGTCGCGCACCAGCGGGTCCACGTGGATCCGGTTCAACAGATCCTGGTACCCCACAATCTCCTCCGGCGAGACGACGGCATCGAGGTGGAACGAGGGGCGTGTGGAGGCCATCCGGTCCAGGATCACCAGCTCCTCCTCCGCGCTGGGGTAGCCGACGATCACCTTCAACATGAACCGGTCCATCTGCGCCTCCGGCAACGGGTAGGTGCCCTCCTGCTCGATGGGATTCTGCGTGGCCAGCACCAGAAACGGTTCCGGAAGCGGCCACGTCTTGTCCCCGATCGTGGTCTGGCGTTCCTGCATGGCCTCCAGCAGCGCAGACTGCACCTTCGACGGTGCGCGGTTGATTTCGTCGGCAAGCACCAGGTTGGCGAAAATGGGCCCCATACGGGTGGAGTAAGTGCCCTGCACCGGGTCATAGATCAGGGTTCCGGTGATGTCGCCGGGCAGCAGGTCGGGTGTGAACTGGATCCGCGCGAACTGGCAGTGCGTGGCGCGCGCGAGTGCGCTGACGCTGGCCGTCTTCGCAAGGCCGGGCAGGCCTTCCAGCAGGATGTGGCCGCGGGCGACCAGTCCCACCAACAGGCGATGCACGAGCTCGCGCTGGCCAACAATGACGCGTCCGACCTCGATGCGGACCCGCTGCAGATGCTCGGCGGCAGCCTGGAGCCGGCCGGATAGTTCCTCGGAGACGTTCAGGGACATGACAGAATGGTGAAAAGCGGACGCCGGAGCCAACCAGAAGCGGACGGGTGACGTCGAGCAATCGGACGAACCAACTTTGACGACGTTCAAAGGAAGTCCACCCCGGAAGAACAACTCCGGACCACCGGAACTCCCGCGATTCAGTCCGCGTCCGCCGGCTCAAGCACGCCCCACGGATCCACCGCCGCGACCCCGGGCGGCAGGCGAAGGCCGCGATAGGCCGGCCAGGGGCAGCAGAGGATCACCGCACCGAGGTGCGGGTCCTGCAGCAATGCGTCCACGGAGTCGAAGCACTCGAAGGCCCGGAGGTCGGGACAGTTCGCGGGACCGGCCTGGACATCGTGGACGAGCACCCGCAGCCCGCGCTGACGCAGGCGCTGTGCGAGGTCCAGGCCCGCGGATTCCTCGACAATCGCCGTGTTCGGTCGGTAGGCCATGCCCAGGATGCCGATCGTGCTGGCACCCGGGTTGGCGAGCAGCACCTGCTCGAGCAGATCGGCCCGCGCCAGCTCGTTCACCCGGTCGGTCGCCTCGGCAAGGGGTGCCTCCAGCCCCAGACGGCGGGCCGTGTGGGCGACCAGCCGGTTGTCGCGGGGAAAGCAGGGTCCGCCATAGCTGAGGCCCGCGCGGAGGTACTTGGCACCAATGCGGGAATCCGAGCCAATGGCGGCGAGGATCGCGTGAATGTCCGCCTCCGGCAGCCGCCCGGCCAGCAGCCGGAGCTGGTTGGTGAAGCTGATCTTCATCGTGATGAAGCTGTTCACCGAGATCTTGGCCAGTTCGGCGCTCGTCAGGGACATCCGCTCGATCGCCGGCCGGTTGGTGTTGTAGCGCCGGTACAGGGCTTCGAGCCGGCCGCCGCTCTCCGGATCCGATTCGCCGATCAACACAAGGTCCGGCTCCAGCAGGCCCCGGATCACATTGCCAAGCGCGATGAACTCGGGGTTGTAGCACAGCCCAAAATCCCGTCCGCAGGTCCACCCGGTCTCCCGCTCCAGCAGGGGACGGATCACCTCCTGCATCGCACCCGGCGTCGTCGTGGAATTGACGACGAACAGATGTCCCCGGCGCCCGGCATCCCGCAGCGCCCGAGCCATCGGGGTCATCGCCCGCACGAGAAACTCCGTGGAAAAACTTCCGTCGGGAAGGCTTGGGGACGGCGGAATGTAGAACGAGGCGTCCGCTTCCACCGCCTCGACCGGTTCCATCGTGGCCCGCAACCGGGATCCGGCTTCGCGCAGGGTCTCCGGCAGCAGCGGCTCATCCACCGGAGCCTCCCCTGCGTTGATCCTCCGGACCTTTTCCGGGTCCACGTCCACGCCGAGCACCCGGCACCCTCGCGCCGCCAGCGTGGCCGCGATGCAGGCTCCGAGTTTTCCCAGGCCAAAAACCGCGAGGTGATCCAGGGGGGCCGCCATGGAGTGTGGGTTCGGGTCGGTACGGATCAGGACGCCGCCGCCTCCAGCAGGGGTCGCACGCGGGCCAGCGCCTCATCCAGCTTCGCGGCATTCCGGCCGCCGCCGCGCGCACTTTCCGGACGCCCCCCGCCCTTGCCGTCCACGATCGGGGCGATGGCCTGGATCAACCTTCCGGCCTGCACGCGTCGCGTGAGGTCCGGAGCCACCGTGGCCAGTAGGGTCACCGCGCCGGGGGCACCGCCGCCGAGGACCAGGACCCCGGGGAACCGCCCCTTCAGCGCATCGGCGACCGCCTGGAGGAACTCCGGCTCGGCGTCACCCAGGTTGTGCGTGATCAGGGGGATGTCCCCCGCCAGTGTGCTGCGCCCGAGCAACTCCGCGGCGGCATTGGAGGCGTTCCGCAGCAGCGCGATGTGGATCTGGCGCTCGAGGGATTTCTGGTGCGCGAGCAGCGCCTCAATCCGCTTCTCCAGTTCCGCCACCGGCGCGGTCAACCGTCCCGCAATCGCGCGGAGGAGTTCCAGGTCCTGGCGCGCCGCCGCATGGGCCGGCAGCCCGGCGACCGCCTCGATGCGCCGGACCCCGGCGGCAATGGCGCTCTCGCTCACGATACGAAACAGTCCGATCTCTCCGGTCGCCCGGGTGTGGGTTCCGCCGCAAAGCTCCATGGAAAAGCCGTCAAGGCCCGCCGGCCCCCCCCCGATCTGGACCACTCGCACCACGTCGCCGTACCGGTCGCCGAAGAACTGCAACACGTCCCCCCGGTCGCGCACGTCGGCATACGGCACCTCCGTCCACGTCACCGGAGCATTCTCAAGGACCCGTTCGTTGACCAGCCGTTCGACGTCCGCAACCTGCCCCGGCGTCAGCGGGGCGCTGTTGAAATCGAAGGTCAGCTTTGCGGCCGTGACCGAGGACCCCTTCTGCGAGGCCCCGGGTCCGACCACCTCGTGAAGGGCCCAGTGCAGCAGGTGGGTGACCGTGTGGTGGCGCTGGATGGCGGCGCGGCGGCCGGAGTGCACGGAAAGCGTCACGGTCGCGCCCACGGCCGGGGCCGATTCGAGCGGCGCCCCGTCCGCCTCCAGGAAGTGCAGCCAGGTGTGGCCGGTTTTCTGGGTATCGCCCACCCGCCAGAGCTCCCCGCCGCCGCCCAGATCCGCCGTGTCGCCAACCTGCCCGCCCATTTCCGCATAGCAACTCGACGTGTCGAGGACGACGGCCACCCGGTCCTTCACCCGCACCACATCCAGGACCGTCGCCGGGGTCTCCAGCGTCTCATACCCCACAAACTTCGTGGGCATCGGACGCTCCAGTTGGGACAACTCAACCACCGTCTTCTTCTGCGCCGCCCGCGCCCGCGCCCGCTGCTCCTCCATCAGGACCTCGAAGCCCGCCGTGTCCACGGTCAGACCCCGCTCGCGGGCCATCAACTCCGTCAGGTCGAGGGGGAAGCCGTACGTATCGTAGAGCCGGAACGCAAACGCGCCGCCGATCCGGGGAGCCCGGGCCGTCACGTCCTGAATCCGGGACGCCTCCTGCTCAAACAAGGTGATCCCCCGGTCCAACGTCCGGTTGAACGCCTCCTCCTCGCGGCGCAGCACCTCCTTCACATGCCCCTGCTTCGTGCGGAGCTCCGGGAAGACCCCGCCCATCGTGGCCGCCAGGACATCCACGAGCTTGAAGAAGAACGGCTCGTGCAGCCCCAGGGTGCGCCCGTAGCGGACGGCCCGCCGCAGGATGCGCCGCAGTACATAGTTGCGGTCCGTGTTGCCGGGCTGGATGCCGTCGGCCACGGCAAACGTCAGGGTGCGGAGGTGATCGGCAATGACGCGAAACGCGACGTCACCGCGCTCCAGGTCGGTGTCCCCCGTGCTCCCCGGACGCGGCAGGGTCGAGCCGTAGCGCCGCCCGCTCAGCCGCTCCAGTTCGTCAAAGATCGGACGAAAGATGTCCGTCTCATAGTTGGAGATGCGGGCGTTGACGAAATCCGTGAATCCCTTCGTGCCCTGCAGAATGGAGGTGACCCGCTCAAAGCCCATGCCGGTGTCTACATGCCGCGCCGGCAGCGGCGAGAAGGTGCCGTCGGGGTTCGCGTTGTACTGGATGAACACCAGGTTCCAGATTTCGATGCATTCGGCGGTACCGCGATTGACCAGGCTGCCGCGGGTGTCTCCGGCGGGCGTGAGGTCCACGTGCAGTTCCGAGCACGGGCCGCACGGCCCCGTTTCCCCCATCATCCAGAAGTTGTCCTTCCGGCCGCCATTGACGATGTGGACCTCCGGGTCGAGTCCGCGGGAGCGAAACCGCTCCGCCCAGCAATTCCACGCCTCCTCGTCGCGCCCGCCCGGGTCACCCTGCGCCACATCCGGCTGGTAGATGGTGGCGTAAAGACGTTCCGCCGGAAACTTCCAGCGCTCCACCACCAGTTCCCAGGCCCACTCAATCGCCTCCCGCTTGAAGTAGTCCCCGAACGACCAGTTCCCGAGCATCTCGAAGAACGTGTGGTGGTAGGTGTCGAGCCCCACATCATCGAGGTCGTTGTGCTTGCCCCCGGCCCGGATGCATTTCTGGGTGTCCGTCGCCCGCGTATCGCTCCCCGGCACCGCGCCGGCCCAGCGGGACACATCGGCCGCACGTTCGCCAAGAAAGATGGGCACGAACTGGTTCATCCCGGCATTGGTGAACAACAGGTTCGGGCTGCCGGGCATCAGGCTCGCGCCGGGCACGATCGTGTGTTGCTTCGACCGGAAGAACTCCAGGAAGGACTGTCGGATCTCGGCGGAGGTCATTGGGAAAACCGGGGCCCCGTCCCGGACGGCACGCCGCGGTGGCAACGGATCAACTGGAAAGGATGGCTCACAGACGGAACCCGGAGGCTATTTGAGGAGGACACCGCCGGGCGAGACGGAAGTTGACCGGCGATGGCCCCAATCGCCGGGGCCCGGGCTCAAGCTCAGGCACAGGCGCCCACCACCTGCTTCAGCAGGGTGATCCCTTCCTCAGCCTGCGCCCGGGACAGGTTCAAGGCGGGCAGCAGCCGGACCACCCGGGCGCCGCTTGGAATCGTAAGCACCCCCGCCTCCTGGAGCCGGAGCACCAGCTGCGTGCTCGCGGGCCGTTCGTCCCGCGCAAACGCAGGGATCTCCTCACGCGAACGCAGCTCGAGTCCCAGCATGAACCCAAGGCCCCGGACTCCGTGGACAACTCCGGGAAACGCCGTGGCAAGCTCCCCGAGCTGCGCCTGAATCCAGTCGCCCGTCGTGCGCACATGCGCCGCAAGGCCCTCCCGCTCGATGACGTCCAGAATCCGCAACGCGACGGCACAGCCCAGCGGGCCGCCCCCGTAGGTGGTCCCGTGGGTCCCGGGACCGAAGAGATCCGCCAGCGGCACGCCCTGCGCCTCGGACCGCACCCAGAACGCCCCGATCGGAAACCCGCCGCCCAGGGACTTGGCCATGGAGATGCCGTCCGGAAGGAACGCCTCCGCACCGGAAAATCCCTCCAGGATCCGCTGGAAGCTCTGGAACCGCCCGGTGCGGAAATGGCCGCACTGGACCGAGTCCATCAGGAGCAGCAGCCGGTGCTCGTCGCACAGGCGTCGAAGCCCCGCGAGGTACGCGGCCGTCGCCGGCGTGATGCCACCCTCGCCCTGGATGCCCTCGATGAGCACCGCCGCCGTGGCGGGCGACAGCGCTGCGCGGACGGCGTCCAGATCGTTGAACGGCACATGACGAAAGCCCGGAATGATCGGCTCGAAACCGTGCTTCACCTTGTCCTGTCCGCTGGCCGCGATGCCCCCCAGGGTGCGGCCGTGGAAGGAGTTCACCGCCGTGAGGATCTCGAACCGTCCCTCGTCGTGGCCAAACCGTCGGGCCAGCTTGTACAACCCTTCGTTGGCCTCGGCGCCGGAGTTGCAGAAGAACACCTTGCCCGGCCCGATCTCCCGGACCAGCCGCTCGGCGAGCCGCCCCTGCGGCCCGTGGTAATACAGGTTGGAGACATGCACCAGCCGCCGGGACTGGGCCACCAGCGCCTCCGTGATCTCTGGATGGGCATGCCCCAGCGCGCACACGGCGATGCCTCCACCCAGATCAAGATACCGCCGCCCCGAGACATCCCAGACGTTGCTGCCCGCTCCGTGGCTCAGCACCAGATCAAACCGCCCGTAACTCGGAACGACGAACCGACGGAACAGCTCCCGAACCTCGGCATGTTCGTTGTGATGCAGCGGCGGTGGGGACGGAACCAGGTCACGCATGAGCGTCGCGACTTCAGGCGAAAGACGATTCCGGCGCAAGCTTGAGCCCGCGTCCGCGCGACGCCGTCTGGTGAAGGAGTCCGGGCACAAATGCATGGCCCCACAGGCAGGATTCGCACCCTGCCGCGGCATCCGCCGCCACCACCGGTGGGGTGAGAGTCCTCGCGAACCGTCCGCGGGTGGAGTCCCCACACGCTGGGCCACGGGTTGGCCGCACGGCTCGTCGGGAGCCTCACAACGCTCTCCCGGTGGGGAACCTTCGGCGAGCCGTGCGCGGGTGGACTGCCCGCAACGCCTGGGATCGTCCCTCGCCCAACCTTCCTCTGGCGCAGCGCCATGGCGCCGCCTGGGAACATACGGTCCGGTGGGCAACGCGAGGCCAACGCCGTCAGACGGGCTTCCAGCCAGCCGCGCAAAAGGGTGTGAACGATCCGGGCCGGGAACTGGAGTCGCTCCGGAGGCCGCCCCACATCCCGGCGCGCATTCGCGCAATTTCGGTCTGGCCCCGCCGGCCTGCGCCGCTCATAAAAGCAGGGAACCTCCCATGAAAGCGTCGCCCTTCCAGGTCCGGAATCGCGTTTCCGGATTCACCCTGATCGAGCTGCTGGTGGTGATCGCGATCATCGCCATTCTCGCCGGAATGCTCCTCCCCGCGCTCGCCAACGCGAAGGAAAAGGCAAACCGCACCGCCTGCATGAACAACCTCAAGCAGGTCGGCCTGTTCATGCAGTTCTACACCGACGAATTCCGCGACACCTTCCCGGCGCATCGCAATCTCGGACAATCCGACAACCCGGTGCAGGCGCTGACCAACTGGTGGGGCACCTCCATCGTGAGCTACGGGAACAATGCCTCCAACCTGTTCCGCTGCCCGAGCGCCAAGGGCAAACGGACCGACACCGGGGTGCGCTGGGAGTGGGCCTTCGACGCCCACAAGGTGGGCTACGGTTACAATGGCTACTTCCTGGGACGGCACCCCTACGGGCCGGAGACGATCACCGTCGGCGGGGTGCGGTTCGATGTCGCCCCGTGGTTCAAGCGGCCAGCGATCGTCAACCCGTCGCTGAACATTCTCAGCGGCGATTCCATCCCGAAGGCGGACGGCTTCTGGAGCAGCAGCCTGTGGTGGCCGTTCAGCGGCATGACCCGCGGCCAGGGGCTCGAGGGGATTGATAACAACCGGCACCGCGGCTACGGCGTCGTGGTGTTCAACGACGGACACTCCGAGAGCCGCCGCGGCATCACCATCAATCCCCCGGTCAACCCGTCGTCGGGCGGCGCGCGCGGCCTCGAAAATTCCCAGTTCTGGGATCCGCTCAATCGCGCCGGTCGCTGAGGAGCCGCCGCCACCCGCGCACCGCCATGGCGCCCTCGGTCGTCTGCCTCGGCGAGGTGCTCTGGGACCTCCTGCCCGCCGGCCCCCAATTGGGCGGTGCACCCGCCAATGTGGCGGTTCATGCCCGCAGCCTGGGCGCCCGCGCCGCCCTCGTCTCCCGCGTGGGTGACGACGCGCCCGGCCGGCAGGCGGTCGCCGCGCTGGCGGCCCGGGGTGTGGACACCGCGGCAGTCTCCACTGACCCCGACCTTCCGACCGGCACCGTGGGTGTGGAGCTCGATGCCACCGGCAAACCCCGCTTCATCATCCATGAGCCGGCAGCCTGGGACCACCTCACGGCGGGATCCGGGGCGCGACACCTGATGGCGACGGCGGATGCCGTGTGCTTCGGCACTCTGGCCCAGCGCAACACACGATCCCGGGAGGCGATCCACGGCCTCCTTGCCGCATCCGCGGCGTCACGACTGGTGCTCTGTGACATCAACCTGCGGCCGCCGTTCGTGGACCGCACCGTCGTCGAGATGTCGCTGCAGGCTGCCGACATCCTCAAGCTCAGCGGCGATGAACTCCCGATGCTGGCGGCATTGCTGGGATTGGAGGGCGGCGTGGAGTCGCAGGTCGTGGCCCTGGCCCGGCGCTTTGATCTCGAGACCGTGCTGGTCACCCTTGGCGCCGGCGGCTGCCGGGCGTGGGCCGACGGTCACTGGACGACCGAGCCCGGGCGAAGCGTGACGGTGCTGGACACCATCGGCGCCGGCGATGCCTTCACCGCCGCCTACCTCGTGGGACGGCTCGCCGGCCGGCCGCTGGACGCCGTCCTGCGTCACGCAACCGACATTGCCGCCTTCGTCTGTACCCAGGCCGGCGCCACTCCGGAACTCCCGGAGGCCCTGACCGCTCCGTTCCGGTCCCCGAACGCACAACGAGTCTGAAGATCATCGGCTTCCGCCGGATGCCGCAGTGTGATTGGCTTTCCGGCTGTGTTCGCCGCCGCGCTGGCCGCCGTCTTGTTCGCCCTGTCGTCTGTCGCGGCAAAACGCTCGGTCTCACTCCTGGGTCCCGCGACCGCGAACCTGCTCCGCATGCTGCTGGCCACAGTGGTCCTCGGACTCCTGGCACACGGATTTGGGGTGGGACTGGGCGGTCCGTCGTTCGGATGGTTTCTCGTCAGCGGCATCATCGGCTTTGGCATTTGCGACACCGCCCTGTTCCTCGCCCTGCCCCGGCTGGGCGCACAATTGACCACGCTCATGGTGCAGTGCCTCGCCGCGCCCATCGCAGCGCTCACCGAATGGCTCTGGCTGGGCACCCGGTTGACCGCCGGACAATTGACCGCCGGCGGCGTCATCCTTGCCGGCGTGGTTCTGGCCCTGTTTCCCGGCAAGGGACGGTCCCCCGCGGCGCACGCCGGCTGGCTGGGCCTGGCCCTGGGCGGCATCGCCGCGGCCGGACAGGCCTGGGGTGCCGTCCTGAGCCGCCACGGGCAATTGCTCGCCCGCGACGCCGGCCATCCCGTGGACGGCCTGTCCGTCGCCTACCAGCGCATCCTGGCCGGGCTTGTTTTCACCGTGGCGTGGTGGCTTTGGGCCCGCCATGCCGGCCGGGTCGGACCTGCGGACGGTGTCCCAAAGTGGCGACCGGCCGTTCCGTGGATCGCCGTCAACGCTCTCAGCGGCCCCTCCCTCGGGGTCGCCGCCTACCAGTGGGCGTTGCAATGGCAGCCAACGGGGGTGGTGATGGCCATCACCGCACTGACGCCCCTTGCGGTAATCCCCCTCGCCTGGGCCCTCGACGGCGAGCGCCCGGGAATCCGGTCCGTTGCCGGCGGCCTGGTGGGCGTTGGCGGCGCGGTCTGGCTGGCCCTGCACGGGTGATCCATGAAACCGCGCTCCGAAGCCGGAGCGGGCGCCGGCGCGCCCTCCACTTGGTAGTTGGATCGGGGCGTGTATCAACGCGACCCACGTCAGTTCCGCTGCGGTCATGCGCGAGCGACGTAAGCAATGAACCGGTCACTTGATCCTCGGCCGCGGCGCCCGCCGCCACCGCCGGTGGCGCCCTACGAAGGTCCTCACGAGCCGCGTGTGGGGTCTCCACAGTCCCACCTTGCGGTTGCACGCACAGCTCGGCAGAGCCCCACCGGCGCACTCACTCCGCCAACTTGGTGGCCCCGGAAATGGTGGCGGCACGGTTGCGCCTTGCCGGCCCGCCGCCCCCAACGTAAATGCTCCGGGTGCCCCGAAAGGTCATTGCGCGACGCAGCCCGACCAACGCTGGTCCCCGCCGGCGGCACGGATTTCGCATCGCCGCCCTGCTCCTTCCCCTCGCCATCCTCGCCGGCGTGGAATTCGGGCTGCGACTGACCGGACGCCACCGCCCCGCCGATTTCTGGATCCCCGGCCCGGCTCCCGGACGCCTCATGCCCAATCCGGATTTCGCGGCGCGGTTTGTGGGCCCATCCCTGGCCCGCATGCCCAGGGCCAGGATCGTTGACGCCACCCGACCGGCCGAATCGCTGCGAGTTCTGGTCTTTGGTGAGTCCGCCGCCCTTGGGGATCCGGAACCGGCCTTTGGCGTTTCACGCTTCCTCCAAGCCCTGCTGGAGGCCCGGCTGCCCGACCGCCGCATCGAGGTGATCAATACCGCCGTCACCGCCCTGAACTCCCACGCCATTCTCGACGCCGCCTCGGATTCCCAACGGCTCCAGGCGGATTTCTGGGTGGTCTATCCGGGAAACAACGAAGTCATCGGGCCGTTCGGACCGGCCGCGGTGCCGTCCGGAGTCCCTCCCTCGCGGGCCCTCATCCGGTGGGGTCTGGCGGTGCGCCGGACGGCCCTCGGACAATGGCTCGCGGACCGCCAGGCGGTGACTGCCGGTGGACTTTCCCTGACGCAGCGTTGGGCGGGATTGGAAACCTTCCTCGACCGGAAGGTCCCCCCGGACTCCCCGGGCCTGGATCGGGCGTATGACCACTATGCCTCCAACCTCCGCGAGATCGTGGCGTGCGGACTCCGATCGGGGGCGAAGGTGATTGTGGGGACCATGGCCGTGAATCTCCCCGACTGCCCGCCGCTTGGATCCCGTTGGAGCCTGGAAACCAATGCTCCGGCGCTCGCCCAATGGGCCCGGGCGGTGGCCAAAGCCCTCGAGGCGGACCAGGGTGCCGACGTGGACGCGGCAGTGGACGCCTGGATCCAGGCCGCCGCGCTGCGTCCCGAGGACGCCGAGACCCGCCACCACCTCGGTCTCGCCCGGCTCAGCGCAGGGGATGCCACCGGTGGCCGCACCGACCTCGAGGCCTCACGCGACCTGGACCCGCTCCGCTTTCGGGCGGACTCGCGCATCCAGGAGATCACCCGCGACACCGCACGATCCTTCCCGACAAACACCGTGCGCCTGGTGGATGCCGCCCGGCAACTGACCGGTCCCGATCCGGACCGTCCCCCGGGAGCCGACCTGTTCTTCGAGCACGTCCATTTGCGTCCCGAAGGCAGTTACGCACTCGCCCGGATGTTTGCCTCGGAAATTCTGGATCTGATCGGTGACCCAACGAGAACGGGCGCATGGCTGTCCTACGAAGGATGTCTGGGGCGACTTGGATGGACACCGCATGCCGCGGCCCGGCTGTGGGGCCAGGCACGCACGGTGACCCAGCGCCCCCCGTTTTCCCAACAGAGCAATGCCGCGCTTCGAGACCGCTATCTGGATGACCGGATTGCCGAGGCCAACGCTGCGGCACGGGCCCTCGCCCTGCCCGCCGCCATCGCGGCCGTGGCCGAAACGGTGCGGAAGCACCCGGACGACTGGGAACTGCGCGAGCAACTCGCGCGCCTGCATCAACTCGCCGGCCAATGGCCCCAAGCGGCCGCGGAGGGCCGGGAGGTGGTGTCCCGGGCGCCGGGACATGTGGTGGGGTGGTATCAGTTGGGGGAAAGCCTGTCCCAGGCGGGTGATCGAGACGGCGCAGCGGCCGCGTATCGCGAGGCTCTCGTGCTGCGGGACGATTTCATCGAGGCCCGGGTCGGCCTGGCCCGCGTGCTCGCCGAAGAGGGGCAATGGGCTCAGGCGCTGGGCGCGTTGGATGCCGTCCTGGAGGACGTGCCGGACCATCTGGTGGCCCGGGTCAATCGCGCCCTGACCTTGATGGGGCTGGAGCGGTTCGATGAGGCGGAGGCCGCCCTGCGGGCCACGGCCGAGGCGCACCCCCGGTCGCCGCTCCCGATGGTCCGGCTGGGCGAGATCCTGTCGGCCAGGAATTCCCATGGAGCCGCAGCGGCCGCCTATGCAGAGGCGGCAGCGCGAGATCCGCAGAATGCCGCGATCCACCATCGGCTGGGCATCGAACATTCCAAGTCTGGAGACGCACCGGGCGCCGAAGCGGCCCTGCGGGAGGCCGTCACGCTGGCCCCCAGGGCCTTCACGCCGCGACTGGACCTGGGCGTGGCCCTCGCCCAGCAGTCCCGATTCGCGGAGGCGATCCCCGAGTTTGAGGCGGCGGCGGCGCTTGAACCCACCAACCGGGTGGTGCAGCAATACCTCGACCTCGCGCACCGGAGACTTCGAGAGGGGGACGGGCGCTGATGTGGGACCTCATCCGGGATTTCGCGCGCTTTCTCCGGCAGGAGAAGAAATGGTGGCTCGTGCCGCTGCTCGTGGTGCTGCTGCTCCTCGGAGCCCTCGTGGTCCTCACCTCCAGCGCCGGGGTGTCGTCCTTCCTGTACCCGTTCCTGTAAACCACCGCCGCCTTCCGGGACGCCATGCGCCACGTGCTGGGGATTTCCGCATTTTTCCACGACTCCGCCGCGGCGCTGCTCAGCGAGGGACGCGTCGTGGCAGCAGCGCAGGAGGAGCGCTTCTCCCGATGCAAGAACGATGCGCGATTCCCCCACCACGCCGCCGGGTACTGCCTGCGGGAGGCCGGCATCACTCCGGATCAGCTCGACGTCATCGCCTTCTACGAGAAACCGATCCTCAAGTTCAGCCGC
Organism: Verrucomicrobiia bacterium; assembly: GCA_019634635.1. Classification (NCBI taxonomy): domain Bacteria; kingdom Pseudomonadati; phylum Verrucomicrobiota; class Verrucomicrobiia; species Verrucomicrobiia bacterium. The sequence continues at coordinate 141,873 of JAHCBB010000010.1, read as the reverse complement.
ACGCTCGAGACGTTTCTCAGCCTCGCGCCCCGGGGCCTGCGCACCTTCACCCGCATCGTGCCCCCCTGGTTGTCCGAACGCCTCAACCTGCGAAAGACGCTCCGGAAGGCATTGCCGGGGCTCTCATCGGACTGCCGGATCCTCTTCCCTTCACACCATGAGTCCCATGCGGCGAGCGCCTTTCTGCCGTCGCCGTATCCGTCTGCCGCAATTCTCACCGTGGACGGTGTCGGCGAATGGGCGACGACCACGATCGGTCGCGGACGCGGGGGCACCGTGGAACTCCTCGAAGAACTGCGATTCCCCCATTCCCTCGGACTTCTCTATTCCGCCTTCACCGCCTATTGCGGATTCCGGGTCAACTCCGGCGAGTACAAGCTCATGGGACTCGCCCCCTACGGCGAACCGGTCCATGCCGACCTGATCCTGCGGGAGTTGATTGAATTGCGAGAGGACGGCTCCTTCCGGCTGAACACCCGTTATTTCAACCTGCTTGCCGATGACTACCTGACGAACGACCGCTTTCATGGCCTGTTTGGCGGTCCACCGCGTCCTCCCGAGGCTCCCCTGGAGCCACGCCACCTCGACATCGCACGATCCATCCAGCACGTGACCGAGGACGTTCTGCTCCGCCTGGCCCGCAGGGCGCACGCGATCACAGGCGAACGTCACCTTTGCCTGGCAGGCGGCGTGGCGTTGAACTGCGTGGCCAACGGCCGGATCCTGCGCGACGGGCCGTTCGATGCCCTATGGATCCAGCCCGCGGCTGGAGATGCGGGCGGGGCGCTCGGGGCGGCGCTGGTGGCGTGGCACGGCGATCCCGGGCGGGGTGGCCTGGGGGAGGAACGAACGCCGGTCGAGCCCGACGCCATGCAGGGGGCCTTCCTGGGCCCGGCGTTTTCGGATGCAGACGTCGAAGGGGTGCTGCGGTCCCACGCCGCGGTGTTCGAACGACTGGACCCCGGTGCGCTGCTGGAACGGACCGCCGCCGCCCTTGCCTCGGAACAGGTGGTGGGCTGGGTGCAGGGACGGATGGAGTTCGGCCCGAGAGCCCTGGGCCATCGGTCCATTCTCGGCGACCCCCGATCTCCGCGAATGCAGTCGGTCATGAACCTGAAGGTGAAGTTCCGGGAATCCTTCCGACCCTTCGCCCCCGCCGTCCGCGCCCACCGCGCCGCCGCGTTCTTCGAACTCGACACCCCATCGCCCTACATGCTGCTCGTCGCCCCGGTCCGCGCCGCGCTTCGGCGCCCGGTGGATCCCGCGGTGCGCGGACTCGACCGGTTGCGTCAGGCGCACTCCACCCTTCCCGCCATCACGCACGTGGATGGCTCGGCGCGGGTCCAGACGGTGACGGCGGCGGAAAATCCCCTGCTGGAAGCGCTCCTGGCCCGGTTTGAAGCCCGGACCGGATGTCCCGTCCTGATCAACACCTCATTCAACGTGCGCGGCGAGCCGGTGGTGTGCAGTCCCGACGACGCGTATCGGTGCTTCATCAATTCCGAGATGGACGCCCTGGTCATCGGCAGCTTCTACCTCGAACGGCCCCGTCAACCCCACCGTTCCCTGCCCCCCACCTTCGAGGCACGTCCGGACTGACGCCGTAAACCTCACGGTTTGCGCTGTGCCCGGCGCTTGGCTTCGAGGAGGCGGCTGGTGGCGCTGGCTGCAGGGGCAGGTGGCTCGGGCGCGGATGGGGCGGCCGGCGGGACCGGAGCGGGCGGACGCCCTCCCGCGTCGCCGGATTCCGGCGCCGGTGGCGTCTCCCGGGGGCGGAACAGATCCGCCGCCGGCGGAGCCGCGGGCACGGAGCCCGCCCCGGCGGCGGTGCGGGTGCTGCGGGTCCGCTCCCGGGTGGCCAGCAGGGACCCAAGGGCTTCACCGGAGCCGGCCACTTGCGGAGCCGGACGCAGCCCGAGGCGGCTCAACAGGCGGCGCCATCCCATCGCCCACTCCTCGCGGTCCACATCCACGCGGCGTATCGCGACATCCAGCACGAACAGCACCACAAGCAGCTTCAGCAGGGCCTCCCAAAGATCCCGCGGCTGAAAGGTCTTCACGCGGTTGATCCGGTAGGGATTCTCCAGGTCGGGATTGAGCAGGCGTCCGCCGCCCAGCTCAGCAAGCCGCCGCAGGAAGGGCAGATTGGGCGCGGTCTCATTGAACTCGGGGGAGTAATTGACGCTGGTCCCAACCACCTGGGACCCGACGACCTGGCCGTCGCGCCATTCCATCAGGTTGACCAGGTATGCGCCCACCTCCCGCGTTGGAAACGTCGCCTCGTAGTGCCCCGGGCCCGTTTGCTTGAGGGGCACCAGGACGCGCTCGCCCCTCGGGCTCACGACGGCGGCCTGCAGGTTGAGGAAATTGCGAAAGTTGCCCTCGGGATCGAGGGCCTCGACACCGATGATCCCCTCGCCCCCCTCCACGGTCACCTCGGTGTTGAACTCGGAGGCATCCACGCGTCGCAGGGCCCAGTTGACGACCTGGGACCAGAACTGGCGGTACTGGGCCCAGCCCATCCAGTCCTGACTCCACTTCGGCCGCGCGTCGCTGGTGAACGCCACCGCGCGGCCGAGGCCATACTGCCAGTGTGCCAGCAGCGGATCCCCCTTGTCGGTAAGCAGGGGGATCTCCGCCCGTGGCTTGGGTGATGTGGCGACGTAGCCGCGCAGCATCGGATATTCCTGGGCACCGATGCCGCGGACCAGCTCGGTGCTGACGGCCACCTGCGGTTGAAAGGGATCCTCGAAGATGGCGGACTTCAGGATGACCGCGGTTTCCTTGATGAAGATCTGCGGCAGCAGCGCGGCCGACTTCACATCGTAGAAGCGTCCACTGCCCTGGGCCGCCATCCACTCCATGGTGGTGGGCTGGACGTGCCCGCCGATCATCACGGTGCTGATCGTCACACGCGCGGCGACCAGGTCCTTCATCAGCGCATCGGAGGGTGGATTGGGGTCGCCGTCGCTGAACACGATGAGGTGCTTGAGGTTGGCCGTGGATTTCCGGAGGTCCGCGTAGGCCATGCTCATCAGGCCCTGGAAGCTCGGCAGATCGCCCTGGTTCATGCCGGCGATGAGGCCGGCCAGCCGGTTCTTGTTGCCGACCGGCTGCAGGTCGAAGAGGGCCCGCTCGGTGCCATCCCACAGCCACACCCCCATTTCATCCTGCGGCCCGAGGGCGTCGAGCGCCGCCAGGGCGATATCGCGGGCCACCTCGTTGCCATTGGCAAACTCCATGCCGTGCATCACCAGGCCGAGGGCTCCCTTGGGAAGCACCTTCTTGGAGCTGAGTTCCATGTCGAGCGGCAGGGTGGTCTCCAGCGGCGTGTTGCGGTACCCGCCCGCGGCATACGCCTGGTCGCCGCCGATCGCCACGAGGCCGACGCCAAAGTCGCGAACCGCGCTTTCGAGCAGACTCATGCCATCCCGTCCCAGATCCCCGGCGGCCACGTTGGAGAGGACCACCACGTCGTAGCTTTGGATTTCGGCAAGGGTCGCCGGCAGACCCCGCTCGTCCACCACCCTCACCTCGAGCCGGCCCTCCCGCAGTGCCTCGACAAGCGCGCGGTCCTGCGTGGCATCGCTGCTCACGACCAGCACGCGCGGATCCCCACGTACATTCACAAACCCGGCGGCCTTGTTGTTCTGGGCCACGCTGTCGCCGTCGGCATCCACCTGCACCTCGTAGCCGTAGAATCCGGGGTCCTCGAGGGTCTGCGGCAGCGAGATGAGGTTCTTGCCGGGCTCCAGGATCATGCGCTGCTCGCCCAGAAGCCGGTCATTGCGGAAGAACCGGATGGTGGCGGGGCGGCGGGAATCAGCGGTGGCGACGACCCGGGTCTCAAACGTCTGGCCCTTCTTCAGCGTGGCCGGCAGGGCCAGCTTCTGCACCGAGACGTCGCTGCCGCGGGCAGCCCCCAGGGGCACGACGTCGAGCGTCACGCCCAGCGGACGCGCCGCGGTCAGGGCCGCCACCGCGTCGCCGACGTTCTCATTGCCATCCGACAGGAGCACCAGGCGTTTCTGTCCGGTCTCGGGAAAAGCGGCGGTCCCGAGCCGGATCGCCGCCGCAATGTCCGTCCGTTCGGTGCCCACCACCGCCTGGATTTTTTCGGCGTCCGCCACCGACGTCGCCGTCGTCTCCAGGGCCGCATCGGTGCCGAAGATGAGGAACCCCGCCTTGTCGGCCTCGCGTTTCGCCCGGGCCCAGCGGTTGGCAAGGGCCCGTGCCGCCTCCTGCTGTGCGGAGGGCACGGAGTCGGACCGGTCCAGCAGGAAGAAGATGTTCATGCCCTCCTGTGGCCGCTTCCACTGGGTGCCCGCCAGCGCCCCAAGGATCAGGAAGATCAGCACAAGCCGCAGGCCACCCGAAACCCATCGCCTCCAAGGGGTCAGTGAGGCATCGGACCGCCACGCCAGCCACACGGTGACCGCCACTGCGGGGGGCAGCAGCAGGAGCCAGTGGGGATGGGTGAACTGAAGGGGCATCGGAACGGGAATCTGGAAAAACGCGGCGAGGGTCGAAGCGGGCTTACCGGACGGCTGAAGGCGGTTTGCGGTGGAGTTTCTGGACGCGGTGATTCTGGGAGTCGGCGATGTAGAGATTGCCCCGGGAATCGAGGGCGATGGACCACGGGTTGGCGAACTGACCTGGCGCGGCCCCGGGGCCGCCAATGACCTCGATCACGCGGTCCCGGGCATCCAGCACGGTGATCCGGCTGTTTCCGAACTCGCAGACATACTGGCGGCCGTCGGGATCCACGCGGATATCGTAGGGGTAGCTGAACTCGCCGGGATGAGAGCCCGCGCGTCCATGGCAACGCAAGAATCCTCCATCCCGGTCGAACACCTGGATCCGATGATTGCAGGAGTCGGCCACATACACTTCGTCGCGAGGGCCAATCGCAAGGCCCTCCGCCCGGCTGAACCGGCCGGGGGCATCGCCTGCCGACCCCCAGCCGGCGGTCAGGCATGCCTGGCGCACCGGGCCCAACGACCCGATCACCTCGAAACAAGGCCCCGGCTCCGGCGCGTCGCCCGCGCCCTGGGAATTGCCGATCCTGAATCGCTGGACGCGATCCACCACCGTGTACTCGCTCACGAAAAACTCCCCCTGCGAGTCCTGGGCGATGCCCCGCGGTAGAATCATCCGGCCGGCCTCGATCCCCTTCACGCCCCATTGCAGGATCAACTGCCCCTCGGGAGTGAAGTGGTTCACCCGCTGATAGTGAGGTTCGATCACCAGCACGAGACCGTCCTGGTCGCACCCCATGCCCTTGGGCTTGCCAAGGTCCGTCTCCGGCATCTGCCACTGGAGCTCGTAGTGACCCTCCGCATCGAATCTCTGGATGCGCCCGGTGAGGTCCGCCACGTAGAGCCGGTCCTCACGATCACAAGTCAGGGTCCGCGGTTTGTTGAACTGCCCTGGAGCGACACCACGCGACCCGATCACGGCCACACCGGAAAACAAGACGGACTCCACGGGCGCCGTCCCGGGACCCGGATCCCCCCCGGGATTGGGACGACACCCGGTAACGGCCGGCAGCAACGCGACGCACGACAGACCTCCGGCGCCAATCCGCACCCAGGATCGCCCAAGCCGGGATCGGTGGATCCATCGGGCGGCGCCGCCCAGCACTGTCCACCCCACCCATGGCGCCACGGCGAGCCCCAGCAGGAGGAGGCACAGCGCATTGACCTGCGCGGCGTGTCCGTAATGCAGAAGGTTGAAAACCCGCAATGCGAGCGTCTCCCCCCCGGGCGGCTGGATCAGGACCACGGTTTCCACATCCCACAGCGCGAGCAGGTAGACGACGTACCAGGTGGCGAGGCATCCGCGGGACACCTGGGGCCACACGGCGTCGCGGAGCGTGCCCCAGCGTCCGGCACCCATCACACGCGCCATGTCCACCAACGCCGGATCCGCCGTTGCATGCGTCCGCGCCACCAGGGCCCCACCGACCGCGGCGTAACGGATCGCCAGTGCCAGCACGACGATCGCCATGGACTGATACACCACGGCAAGGCCCGGCCGGTTGCAAAGGGCGATCAGCACCACTCCGGTGAATACCCCCGGGAGCAGGAACGGAATCCAGAGGAGCCGGCCGCCGCGGAGACGCCACCCAGCCACGCGCCACGCGACGGCGACGCCCACGACGATCGTCGCACCCAGCAGTGCGGAGAGGAGGGAGTTGGCGGCCGCGTGTTTTCCAGCCATGGCGGCACCCGGGAGCTCGGTCCAGGTGCGCCTGCTGGTCACGAGCCGGCTCAGCGGGGCGGCGAGGGTGAGCGCGGTCCACGCCAGCGTCACGCCCAGCCCACCCGTCCACCACCGGCCCGCGGCGCGGCGGAAGGCATCCGGAGGCAGGACCCCGGCCCATCGGGGCCACGAAATCCGACGGCGGCCGGCCCAGGCGAGTACCAGCAGGGGGATGATCAGCAGGGGCCATGTGGACGCCACCGCGCCGCCAGCGTCGAGGCGGGTGTTGAAGCGGATCCAGAACTCCTCGGTGAACACCCGAAACTGAAACAATACCGGGACCGTGAAATTGGCGAGGGCCAGGGCCACGACCACCACGCCGGCCACGACCAGCTCGCCCCGGGCCGCTGGAAGGAGGACGCCGAAGACGAGACGCCGCCCGCGTATCCACGGATCGGCCTCCAGCAACGCAGGCTCAATGCGCGACCACGCGCCCAGCACCAGCAAGGCAACGAGCGGCCAGAGCAGGCCGGCGATGCACAGCACCGCCAGCACCCCTGATCCGGCGCCGAGCACCCACGGAGACGCAAGAGCCCTCCAGCCCGCGGTGACATCCAGCCAATGGTTGGCCGCCAGGAACGGGGGCACCGCTGGCGACACCAGGATCAGCCCCAGAAGGAGCGTCCGCAGACGACCCGGGGCCCCCGCCACTGCGAGTGCACCAAGGACCCCGGTCAGCAGGGCCACCAGGAGCACGCCGGTCGCGAGGGCCAGGGATTGGACCAGCGTGGTGGCGATCACCGGGCCCAGGAGGTTGTTGCCCGTGAATTCATCGGCGGAACAGGTTCTTGAGCTGGTCCGTTCCCGTGTCGAGTTCCGCCAGAAGCCGTTCCCAGTCTGGCGCCGCCGGTTCCGGACCCGTCCCCGGTTCCTCAAGCGCCCCAACCGCCTCGAGCTCGCGGCGTACCGCCTCCGAGGTCAGATGGTCCAACAGCCGCCGGGCCTCCGGGGACACCCCGCCATTTCGCGGTACCAGCGCCACGGTGTTGGGAATGCGCAGGGAATCAAGGTCGGGCGGCAGCGCAACGACGTCCAGTCCCTCCCGTCGAGCGGCCTCGATGTCGTCGGAATCCGTCAGGCCGACGAGCGCCTCGCCCCGGGCGACGCGGCGAACCACCTGCGAATTCCCCTCCTCGATGAACGGCTCGTTCGCGGCGAGGGCCTCGCACCAGGCGAGCCAGTTGGATTCCCCCCAACGTTGTCGCAACACCAGAAAGTGGGTCGCGGTGGTCCCGAAGAGCGGGTAGGCCATCGCGAGGCGCCCGCGGAACCGGACGTTGGTCAGTTCGCGAAACGATTCCGGAGGCGCCCAACCGTCGGGCACGACTTCCGGCATCACCAGTCGCCGGGTGCGCTGCCCAAAGGCGGTCCACCGCGGCACCTGACCAAACACGCCGCGGCCGGCCAGCTGGCGGGTCCGCAGTTCCTCGTTGCCCCAGAACACGTCGGCAACCGGATGCCCCTGTTCCGCAAGCAACCGGTTGGCCAGACCGACGGTCTTGACCGCCTCGCTGTCGAACACAGTCCGGACGCGAATCCCGGTGGACGCCTCGAATCCCGCAAGCAGGGGCTCGGCAAAGACCTGATCCTGGGCGCAGTAGAGGACGACGGACGCCGGGGCGCGACGGAACGAAACCAGGACGGCCACCACCGCGATCAGGGCAAGGGCGCCCAAAAGCAGGGGGACGGTCCCGGTCCGGCTTCCAGATCCTGACGGCGGGGATTCGGTCATGCCGTCCTCCGGTGAAACCACCACCATTCCCCGAGCAGGACGCCCAGACCCGCGAGGGCGAACCAGCGCCACGACTCGAGATTGGCGCGGCGCGTCGTCGTGGCCGCGATTTCGCCGCGCCGGCCAAGATCCAGCTGCTCCTGAGGCGTCACATCCGTCTCCGCCGCGTCGAGCAGATTGACCGCGAACACCACGTCGTTGGTGCCCCACTGAACCCGATACACCCCCTGCCTTCCGGTGTCACCGAACACAAATTCCCGCGAATCGGGGTCCACCGGAACCGTTCGTTCCGCGCCGCCGGGCAACACGACCCGGGCCACCGAGGGACCCGTCCCGGCCGCCAACGGCATGCGAAACGCCTCGCCGGCACGGATCAGCCGCTCCGCCGCCGCCACGCTGGCCGGGTTCAACCATTCCACGGCGTTGGCCACAAAAATCGGGAAACTGATCCGCAACGGCCACGTGCTCTGAAGCGGATCAAACGCCACCCAGATGATGCGCTGGCGTCCCAATTCACCGGCGAGGACCAACGGAGTCTCCGGGGAATCCACGAGGGCCACCGCCCATCCCGGAGTCGGCGTCGCCAGCGCCTGGGCGACGGCGACATTGTCAAAACTGACGAACCGCAGCACCGGATGGCTGTTGCGCCAGTCCACGATCGGGGGTGCCTCCAGCACTCCGGGCTCCGCCGGGAACCACCCGGGTGGCACGACCTCAAACGCCAGCACATTGCCCGTCGGCCAGACCGCGGGCGTCACGGCGTCCAGCACCACGAGGTCCATGTCCGCGGCGGGCGTGGTCAGGTCCGCAGCCACCACCAGGTCCACCTGCGGCCCCGAGGCGGCGAGGGCCTTTTCAAGGAAGCGGTTTCCCCGGGTCACCAGCAGCACCCGGATGGGTGCCGGCATCTGGCTTACCACACGCGCCTCGTTGTCCGCCGCCAGCAGGTCCTCATGACGCAACCGCACGGAGAAGATCCCGTCCCGCTCCTGGGAGGCGACGAAGGCCACCGGGGTGGTGTTCGTGGGCCCGATGCGGACCGGTTTGGATTCGACGAGGCGGTCGTCGAGTCGCAATTCCACGGTGGTCTCCACAGGGGTCGTGCCCGGATTGGCAATGGAGGCAAAGATCGCACGCTGGGAGGGTTCCTCGGGGTTGGCCTTGACGTCCAAGGCCACGATTCCGGCGTTGTCGGATTTCGAGCCGACCTTGTGAAACACCAGCCGCAGGTCCTTCTTTTCGAACTCCGAAAGGTCCACCCCGGCCCCGTCGCTGAACAGGTGGATCTCGGCGTCCGAACGGTCGCGGGTCAGCGTGGCGGCCACCTGCAGGGCCTCCGCGAGCCGGGTCGGGGCATCCGACGGCCGGGCGGCCTCGATCGCGCGGCGAAGGGCCGATTTCTCCGAGGTGGCCGACTGACGCACCTCCGCATGGGCACCGGCCACCATGACCAGCATCTGGGCGCTCCGCGGACCAAACCCTGTGGGGAGCGCGTCCACCAGTGCGAGGGCGCCGGCCCGCGCCGCGTCGAACCGGGTCGGGCTGCCATCGCGGGACTGCATGGAGGCGCTCGCGTCCAAGATGACGATCTGCAGGGATGCCTCGGCGGTTCGACCGGCGAAGTAGGGGCGCGCGAGGGCCAGGACGATGAGCAGCAGGAGCAGCAGCTGGAGCAGCAGCAAGGTGCTGTGACGCAGCCGCTGGAATGGCGCACTGGCCTGGGTCTCGGCGAGGAACCGTTGCCACAACAACGTGCTGGGCACCAAACGCACCTGCCGCTTGCGCTTGAGCAGGTAGAAGCTCACCACCACCGGCAGCGACAGCGCGAACAGGAAGGCCAGGGGTGCGAGGAAGTTCATGTGGCGGCCGTCCACGACACTGTCGGCCGCCGACTCCCGCGATCAACCCGGAAAAGTCCGCTCCTCCCGATCCGGTGGGGCAAGGCTCCTGCCGCGCCGTCCGCGGAACCGTGAGCCGACCTGGTGGAGATCCCACACGCGCACGCCGGGAGGCCCCACCGGGATTGGAGCCTTGGCCCTTTTTGCGGTGGGGCGGTGCCCTCACTTCAATCCGTGGCGATTCCACCGCGGATCCGCTGCCCCCCAAGAGCCCGGAACGCGGCAGGAGTGGCGGCGACTCCACACGCCCCAGCCGTCCGCGCTCCAGGCGCGGACGTGAGATCCTCTCCAAGCCTGCCACCAAAAGGTGCGGCACCCACGCCGCGACGCTCAGCGGCCACTTCGGAGACAGGCTCCCATTCAACCCACCGGATTCATCGCCCCTGATCGCGCGTGACATTGATTTTCCCACCACGCTCATCCCTGAATGCACCATGGCACGCGCAAGGGTGGTGTTCGTCTCCATGGTGCTGTTCGCGGCGCTGGCGGGCGCCTTCGTGTGGCTCGCCAGGACGGGCAACTTCGGCCCGATCGTCCAGGAGGTCACCCTCACTAACGGCGTGACCCTGAGATTGGTGTCGGTGCAATGCGGCACCCGGCACAGAAACCCCTTTGACACCCCGTGGCAGCAACTCGCATCCCTCGTTCCGGATGCCGTCGCGCGCCGGCTCAAGTTGCCGCCAGCACACCCAATGCTTCGGAGCGGGACCAACAAGGTCCTCACCGCATGGATCACGGTGTCCCCTTCTGTGCCCAGCCCGGGCCCGGGCCAACCGGCGTTCGGTCTGCTGATGGGCGACGACGAGGGCAACTTTGCGGGAGACGCTGGGTTCATGACCCTCAACGGGAAAACGGGCGACGGCCGATTCTACGAGGGCCATCGGTTCGCAATTTTCCCACGGCGCAGTCCGACGCTGCGGCTCCGGGTCTATGCGGATCCATGGAACCCAGGCAACCTCCTGCATGAATTCCGCATTCCCAACCGCTTCCGCTCCAAGACCCCGCCGTGGACCCATCCCCCGGCGCCTGCGACGGCTGCCAACGGGGACCTCCAGGCCACGTTGGAATCGTTCCTGATTGTGACCAACACCGCCTCGGGCGACCGCTACCTGGCCCGCGACCGCAGTGTCCACCTCGAATTCTCGGTGCGGCAAGGCGGCGCTCCCACCACCAACTGGGTCGCCTATCATGTCCAGCGGGTCGCCGATGCGACCGGCAATGAAGGCGACGGCAACAGTTGGAATCATGGCTGGGACGGTGAGCGGACGTACAACCGTTTTTCCCAATGGCCACTTCCCGCTGGCGAACCGTGGCAGATGCAGGTCGAATTTTGCCAGACCGCCGGTTTCCCCGAATCCGAAATCTGGCATGTCGAGAAGGTTCCCATCCAGGACGACGCCGCACCCGCGCCGGAGGTGCGCACCCACATGCTGCATGGTGAACGGATCACCCTCGTCCGACTTGGGACTCCCCGGTGGGGGAGGGACCGCAGCGATTCGCCGAAACGCGACGTCGTCCTGCAATTAAAAGCCGGCGGAAAACCCGACCTGCGGCGGTGGCATCTCACCGTCGTCCGGGCCGTCGCCTCCACGGGAGAGGCGTTCGCGAGTGGCACCTGGAGCGGCAGCGATGACGACCGGGAATTCACGTACAACGTCTCCACCAATGCGGGCTCCATGGATTTCTGGATCGCGTACGCCCCGAGCCGGATTCTAGAATTCACTGCGGAGCCGACCCCAAGCGGCAGCAACCGCTGACAGAGGACCCCGACGGGGAACACCCACCAACCTCGTTCGCGCGACGGTGACATCGTCCATCGCCCACTCCCGCCCCCCGGACTTGACGCTCGCCCCTCCGATCCGGAGCATCTCGCAAGACTACCTCCCGCCGGGACCGCGTCGTTGCCGCCACGTTCCTCCGGGAATGCAATCCACATTCCAGCTGATTTCCCCCGATGAATCCCCCCTCGTTTCGATGGCTCATTCCCGGACTCATCCTGCTCCTCGGCGCTTCGAAGGCCCTGGCGGCGGCACTGGTGGATGACTTTTCGGTCGAAAGCGTCGAACTGAACACCGCGGCGCCGCCCCCCTTCCCGATTGACACCACCCAGGTTCTCAATGGTCTCGGACAGACCGTCTCGCGCACGTTCAGCGTCGGTGCCGCCACGGGTATGGCCCAGGTGCAGGTCTTCCAGGGCAGCTTTGGGTTCATTGCCGAGCCAGCGTCGGGCAGCGTTGCCTCCCTCGGCTATGACAGCTTCACCGCGGATCTTTCCGCCACGCCGTTCCTGCGGCTGGATTTCCTCTCCATCGTTGGCATCGGATCCATGGCCATCGAACTGCGGGGCGCATCCGGCACCCAGACGACCGGTCTCATTGAGCAGCAGTTGGTGTCCGGTGCCGGCATCTCCCGCTTCTTCGATGTCCGCACATTCGCCGACTATCAGCCGGGCTTTCTCTCGGATGTGGACTTTCTCATCCTGGCCTTCGCCGGGACCGAAGGACAATTCTTCGATTTGAAGCTGGACCGGATTTCCTTCACCGGCGATGCCGGCCTCGGGGGGGAGATCCCCGAGCCCGCCGCGACGGCCGGATTCGCGGGCGCCCTGCTCGGGCTCCTGGGGCTGGCGCGCCGGGCCCGCAGTCGCTCTCGGACGCGATCCTGAGCGCCCAAAGTTGGGCACACGGGGACAGAACAATGGTGGCTCACCTCACGCGGTGCGGGAACGTTCGGATTGCCAAAGAAAGTGGACCCGCAGGTGGTCGCCTGCACGGTCTCGTCCCGGCCATCAAGCCCGCGCGTTTTTGCCGAAGAGCCCCCGAAGCATCGCCGAGTAATTCCGGGAGGACGGCCCCAGCGAGAACCGGCGGCACGAACGGGCAAGGCGTCCGACGATCTCGCCAAATTCTCCCTGGCTGAGCGGCTGCAGTCCCAGCATCAATGCCGATGCCTGCCACACGAAGTCGTGAACGGGACCGAGGCTGGCACCGTCCGGACGCCTCCGCAGGGCGGAATACACCTCCCTCAATTCGTCGTCCCGAAGGTCCCCGACGACTTCCGCAAGTTCTCTGACGCTCAACTCGAGCACCGAGATGGGGCGATCGTACTCGCCCGGATAGTCCCCAAGGTTTGGCGGCGGCCGGTCGCCGCGGAACAGCGATTGCAGCGATTCCACCCGCCATAGCCAGGTCTGATCGGCACAGGCCAGAACCACCTCGCGCCGGTCGAAGGCCCGAAGCCTCGAGTATGAGCTGCCCGACGGCAGCTCGGCCGGCACCGCAACCTTGGGCACGAACTGAAGCACCGGCAGCGGCGTACCAAAAGCCTCCCGGAGACTCGGATCCAGTTCCTCGACCTTCAGATAACCGTCACCAGTTTCGGACACCCCTGGCCCTTACGCCAAGGTGTCTCCCGGAGCAATGAGGATTCCCGGCCTGCCGGACGGGTCCAAGTCCGCTCTCGCAATTCCCAGGAGGGGCATCCGTGCCGGGAGCTTCAGCCCGGCCCGAACTTCAAGACCCCGGCGTCGTGTGTTTGACGGGCGCCGGCACCGGACGGATGGCCGACAACGGGAACCGCACGACGTTCGTTCCGTTCTGGTTTCGGGCCTCGACCGGCTCGGCAAGCCGCTGGAGCAGACCGAACATGGCCCGGTTTTCGGGGAGGACGGTCGCCTGGAATCCAGCGATGCCCTGCTCCCCGGCGATGCGCGCGAGATGACGCAGGAGAAAGGCGGCCAGCCCGCGGCGACGGAAATTTTCGCGCACCACCACGGCGATTTCGGCCCATTGGGTCGCCGGATCGCGGTGGTATCGTGCCACCGCGACCAGGCGCTCGGACCCGCCATCCGGCACCAGGGCCACCAGCGCCATGTCGTCCCGATAATCCAGGGTCACGAGGCGCTGGACCATCGCGTTGGGCAGATGCCGCAGGTCGGAAAAGTATCGTTGGTAGATCGTGGAAGGCTCGTGCGTGTAAAACAGTTCCTTCAGCAATCGTTCGTCCGTGGGCCGGATCGGACGCACCCGCGCGACCAGACCCGGTTCCAGCAACTGCTCGACCTCGTACTTCAACGGGTAGGGGCGCAATCCGGCCGGCAGCGCGATCTGGTCGGCGGGAACCAGCCGACGGTCCCGCGCCTCGCGCAGCAACTCATCGCGAAATTTCGGATGCGCGATATGGATCAGGGCGAGCGCCCGCTCCCGAACCGAACGGCCATGCAGGAATGCCACCCCATACTCGGTGACCACATAGTGGGCATCCGCACGGGTGGTCACGACGCCGGCGCCCGGCTTCAGCATCGGTGTGATGCGCGAGACGGTGCCGTCGCGCGTGGCGGACGGCAGGGCGATGATCGGTTTACCCTCCCGGCTGCGGGCTGCCCCGCGCATGAAATCCGTCTGCCCCCCAAATCCGCTGTAGAAACGCCCCCCGATGGAGTCCGCACAAATCTGTCCGGTCAGGTCCACCTCGATCGCCGAGCTGATGGCGATCATCCGGTCATTGCGTGCGATCTGGAACGGGTCGTTGGTGAACTCGGTCGGACGAAACTCGAACGCCGGATTGTCGGCGAGGTAGTCGTAGAAGGCCCGGGAGCCAAAGCAGAAACTGGTGACAATCTTGCGCGGCAGGAGCGTCTTGCGGGAACCGTTGAGCACACCGGCCTCAATGAGGGGCACGACGGCCTCGGTGAGCATTTCGGTGTGCATCCCCAGATCCCGCTTGCCGATCAACGCCCCGAGCACCGCGCTGGGAATGGCGCCGATGCCGGTTTGCAGCGTGGCCCCGTCGGGCACCAGGGTCTCGATGAATTCGGCAATCCGCTGCGCCTCGGGCGATTCCGGTTCTGATGGATGCTCCAGCAGCGGCCGGTCGCTCTTCACCAGGGCGTCCAGTTCGCTCACGTGGACGAAGCTGTCGCCCAGCGTGCGCGGCACATGGGGATTCACCTCGGCAATGACATGGTCCGCCGACTCCACGGCGGCCTTCACCACGTCCACGGAGACCCCGTAGCTGCAGAACCCATGCGCATCCGGTGGACTGACCTGCACCAGGGCCAGGTTGAGGTGAATGCGTCGTTCCCGGAACAGGCGGGGAATCTCCGACAGGAACACCGGCGTGTAGTCGGCCAGACCGGACTGGACCGCGGATCGCACGTTGCCTCCGATGAAGAAGGAGTTTTGGCGGAAATGCTCCCGAAGTTCCTCCCGGGCGTACGGAGCCTCGCCGTGCGTGAGGATGTGCAGCACTTCCACGTCGAACACCTCGGACGCCCGGGCCGCGAGGGCCTCCACCAGGACCTGCGGCGCGGCGCATCCGGATCCGATGAACACCCGCATGCCGCTGGCCAGGCAGGACAAAGCCTCGCGGGCGGACATCCAGGGAGGCGACGGGGCAGACATCGGGACCAGTGGAGCCACCCCGCGGACCCCTGACAAGATCGAGCACCGAACTCCCGATCCATGCCCCGCGACACGCCCCTTCACCCGTCGGCGGCCACCATCCCGGCTTCCCCGGTTGACTTCACCGGCCCGGGCACGCTCCTTGACCGGGTGTACCGAATGCTCCTGATCGTGTGGATGGCGTGGTGCCTTCCGCAGGCCGCCCCCACCCGGCTCGCGGCCGACGAGCCGGCCCCCCGCCGGACGGTGATGGTCCTCGGGGACTCCCTGGCCGCCGGCTATGGCGTGGACCCATCGGAGTCGTTTCCCGCACGACTTCAGGAACTCGCCGACGAGGCCGGCCTTCCCGTGACAGTGGTCAACGCGGGGGTCAGCGGCGATACGACCGCTGGCGGACTGCGGCGGCTGGACTGGCTGCTGCGGCGTCCGGTGGATGTGCTGCTCATCGAACTGGGGGGCAACGATGGATTGCGGGGCCTCGCGCCGGAGGCAACCCGCACCAACCTGACGGGCATTGTCCGCCGCGCGCGGGAACAACGTCCCGGCGTCGAGATCCTCCTCGCCGGCATGCAAATGCCCCCCAACATGGGGGAAGCGTATGGCTCCCGGTTCCAGAAGGTGTTCCCCGAGGTGGCCGGGGCGGAGGGAGTCGAACTGATTCCGTTCCTGTTGGAGGGCGTTGGCGGGATCCCTGAGTTGAATCTGCCGGACCAGATCCACCCCACCGCCGCGGGACATCGCCTGATCGCAAGCAATGTCTGGATCACCCTTGAACCGGTCCTCCGAAAATCCGGGAAACGGTGAGAAGGCGAACGCCAGGCACCCCCGGACGAAGCCCGAAGCCCGAAGCCCGAAGGCCGGCCGCCGCGCTGCCGGATCCGACCCGCCGTTCGTGCCGGCATGCCAGTTTCCCAACTCCTGCGGAAATTTCGGCACATTTTCGAATTCCATGGGCTCATCCGGCAGGAAAGGATCTCCTCGTGATTCGCGGATCGAACCCCCTGGCGCAGAAGCCGCCGGCGTGGCGTCCGCAAGAGGTCCCGGGCGAGAGGTTCTGGATGACGGGCTTCCGGGAACGCCGGAGCGAGTCCCCCCAATGAAGCCCGGCCGCTCCCCCGTGGGGCACCGCACCAGGGCCCCGCAAAAATCCTCCCCGACGATGGCCCCCACGCCGCCGTCAACCCCGCCACCCCGGTCCGCCCCCACCCCCGCCGGCGGGCAGCCTTGGCCCCTCGGCGTCGTCTGGATTCCCGGTGAGGATGCCTTCAACTTTTCGATCTATTCCCGTCATGCGGACCGGGTGACACTGCTGCTGTTCGCCGAGACCGCGCCCGAAACGCCGCTTCTCGAAGTGCCGCTCCGGCATCCGGACCACCGGTCGGGCAACCTCTGGCACTGCCGCCTGCCCGCCCGGGAACTCGCGGGGGCCGGCTGCTACGCCTGGCGCATCGAGGGGCCCTGGGCGCCGGACCAGGGGCACCGGTTCGATGCAGGAAAGGTGCTTCTCGATCCCTATGCACCGTCCGTGTTCTTTCCGCCCGGTTATTCCCGGGACGCCTGCGCCACGGCAGAGCCGACGGTCGGGCGGGCGCCGCTCGGGCGCCTGCCGCAACCCAGGCCGGAACCGTCCCCGATGCAGCGCGGCCCGAGGCACCCCATCTCCGAGGCGATCATCTACGAACTGCACGTCAAGGGATTCACCGCACGGGAGAACTCGGGCGTGGCCGCAGCCCGCCGAGGCACCTTTGACGGACTGGTGGACAAGATCCCGTACCTGAAGGAACTCGGGGTGACGATCGTGGAACTGTTGCCCGTGCAACAGTTCGATCCCCAGGAGGGGAACTACTGGGGTTACATGACCCTGCACTTCTTTTCGCCCCACCACGCGTATTCCGCCTCCGGAGACGCCCCCGGCGAGTTCCGCCGCATGGTCGAGGCGTTTCACGCCGCCGGCATCGAGGTCTGGATGGACGTGGTCTACAATCACTCCAGCGAGGGGGATTCCCGGGGGCCCACCTACAGCTTCAGGGGCATTGACAACGACGCCTACTACCTGCTGCAGGCCGACCGCAGCCGCTATGTGAACGACACCGGATGCGGCAACACCCTCCGGACCGGTCATCCGGCCATGCGCGTCCTCATCCTCCAGAGCCTGGCCTACTGGGCCGGGCAGCTCGGAGTTGATGGCTTCCGCTTCGATCTGGCGTCCATCTTCTCCCGGGCCGACGACGGCACGATGGGGCGGCACGAATCGGCCCTCATCTCGGAAGTCAGCTTTCTCGCCCGCCAGCTCAACCTGCGCCTGGTCGCGGAAGCCTGGGACATCAGCAGCAACCAGCTCGGACGCGGCTTTCCCGGAATGATGTGGCTGCAGTGGAACGGACTGTATCGCGACGACATCCGCTCCTTCGTCCGGGGGGAGGGCGGGAGGGTGGGCGCCCTCATGCGACGCCTCTACGGGAGCGACGACCTGTTTCCCGACGGTCCGCGGGATACCTGTCGCCCCTACCAGAGCGTGAATTTTGTCACCGCCCACGACGGCTTCTGCCTGCATGATCTCCTGGCGTATGACCAGCGTCACAATGAGGCCAACGGGCACGGAAACACCGATGGCACCCCGGACAACCGGAGCTGGAACTGCGGATGGGAGGGGGAGGACGGCGCCCCTGCCGGAGTGGTGGCCCTGCGGCGACGTCAGGCAAAAAACGTCTGCGCGCTCCTCATGCTGGCCAACGGGGTGCCCATGTTCCCGGCCGGCGACGAGTTCCTGAACACCCAGGGGGGTAACAACAATCCCTACAACCAGGACAACGAGACAACCTGGCTCGACTGGTCGCGGCTGGAGACCCATCGGGAGGTGCACCGGTTTTTTCAACGGATGATCGCGTTCCGAAAATCGCATCCTTCGATCGCGCGCCCGACATTCTGGCGGAGCGACGTCGAATGGAGCGGCCCGGACGGCACCCCCGATTGGGGCCCCGAGTCCCGCCATCTCGCCTACCGGCTCCGAGGAGGCTCCGCCGGAGTTTCGGATCTCTACGTGATGATCAACGGCCATTGGGACGATCGCGAGTTCCTGCTGCCGCCGCCGGGGACCTCGCCGTGGCGGGTGGTGGTGGACACCGCCGAACCGCCCCCCGGGGATGTTCCGGATCCGGACGACCAACGCCCCCTGGACCGCGGTTCGCACACGATCCGCGCCCGGAGCGTCGTCGTCCTGGAAACTGCGGGGGCGCCGCCGTGAAAGACGCTTTGGGAAACAGCCATGAACCCGACCGTACGATGAGTGCACCGCCCATCCCGCCCCTTCGCGCGTCGCCAGACCGGTGCCGCCGTGCCGCGGCCCTGCTCGTCGCCGCCCTGCTGCCGCTGGGCGGCTGCAAGAAGCCGGAAGTCGCCGCCCCGCAGCCCCCGTCCGTGGAGGTGATCACCCTCGTGCCGACCAATGCCCCGATTTCCGCCGAGATCATCGGCACGCTGGACTCCCCCCAAAACGTGGAAATCCGGGCGCGCGTGGAGGCCTTTGTCCAGGAGATGCCCTTCGTCGAGGGCATCGAGGTGACGCAGGGAGACCTGCTGTTCCGGTTGGACCGTCGCCCCTATGAAGAGACCCTCGCCGCGGCCAAGGGCATGCTTGCCGAGGCCGAGGCCGCCCTCAAAAAGTATGAGGCGGACGTCAACCGTCTCCAACCGCTCGCCGCCGTGCGCGCCGTTCCCAAGCAGGATCTCGACAATGCCCTCGCGTCGGTGGACGTCGGCAAGGCGTCCGTGATCTCGGCACGGGCGCGCGTGGACGCCGCGTTGTTGGACCTCGAATACTGCGACGTGCGGGCACCAATCACCGGGTTGATCGGTGCCCGCCAGGTCTCCGTCGGGGAACTGGTCGGCAAGGGGCAGCCGACGCTCATGGCCACGATGTCCACGCTCGACCCAATCTGGTTCTACTGCGCCGTGAGCGAAGTGGACTTCCTGCGGACCGAAGCGGAGGCGAAGGCGACGGGACGCACGCTGGCCGACCTGCCCCTGCGGTTGGTCCTGTCCGACGGATCCCTGCACCCGGAACCGGGGCGCGTCGTGTTCATTGACCGCGCCGTGGACCAGAAAACCGGCACCCTGCGGGTGCGCGCCGAATTCCCAAATCCCGACAAGATCCTGCGCCCCGGCATGTTTGCGAGGGCCCGCGTGGACCTGGGAAGCCGCACCAACAGCCTGATGGTCCCGGAACGGGCCCTGCTCGAACTGCAGGGGCGGAGCTACGTGTGGACCATCGGCGACGACGACAAGGCCGTCCGGCGATCCGTCACCCCGGGCCGGCAGATCGGCGGCGAGACTCTGATCCTGGAGGGCCTCCGGGCCGGCGACCGCGTCGTCACCGAGGGACTGCAAAAGGTCCAGGACGGCGTGGCCGTCCGCATCGCCGGACCGGCGTCCTCCGGAGCCGCCCCCACCACCCGCTGACCCATGGCTGACTTCTTCATCCGCCGCCCGATCGTCGCGATGGTGATCGCCATCCTGACGGTGATCGTGGGCCTGATTTCCCTGAAGCGGCTGCCCATTTCCGAATACCCGCCGGTCAGTCCGACGCTGATCCAGGTCACCACGACCTATCGCGGCGCCGCGGCGGAGGCGGTCATGGAATCGGTGGCCACCCCGATCGAATCCAAGGTCAACGGGGTGGACAAGCTGCTCTACCAGCAATCCTACAGCGCCAACGACGGCAAGCTCACCCTGAACGTGTATTTCGACGTCGGCACGGACGTGGACATCATGCAGGTGAACACCCAGAACCGCGTCGGCCAGGCCGAGGCGCAACTGCCGGCCGCGGTCAAGCAGGAGGGGGTGATCGTCAACCGGTCCAGCCCGGACATCCTGATGGTGATCGGCCTCTATTCGCCCGACAACACCTACGACGCGGTGTTCCTCGGAAATTACTGCGACATCAACTTGGTGGATGCCATCAAGCGCGTCCGGGGCGTGGGCGACGTGAAGAATTTCACCGCCCAGGATTACTCCATGCGCGTCTGGCTGCGCCCCGACAAGCTCGCGGTGCTCGGCATCACCCCCTCGGACATCCAGAACGCCATCAAGGAACAGAACGCCCAGTCGCCCGCCGGCCGCATCGGGGCCGAACCCGCACCGCCCGGACAGGAAATGCAGTTCAACGTCCGCGCCGCCGGCCTCCTCAGGGACCCCCAGGAGTTCGCCGACATCATCATCCGCTCCAACCCCGACGGCTCCCAGGTCAAGATCAAGGATGTCGGCCGCGTGGAACTCGGGGCGCAGACGTACGATCTCCGCGGCCGGCTGACCGAATCCGGACGCCAGTCCGCCGCGGGCGCCCTCGGCATCTACCTCGCCCCGGGTGCAAACGCCCTCGAAACCGCGGCCAACGTGCGGACGATCCTCGAGGACGCAAAGACCCGGTTCCCGCCGGACATGGCCTACGACGTGGTGATGGACTCCACCCTCCCGATCAAGGCTTCAATGGAGGAGATCGTCCACACGTTGTTCGAGGCGGTCGTCCTGGTGCTCATCGTCGTCTACGTCTTCCTGCAGAGCTTCCGCGCGACGATCATTCCGATGTGCACGGTCCCCGTCTCGCTCCTCGGGGCCTTCATCCTGTTTCCGGCGCTGGGCTTCAGCGTGAACGTGCTCACCATGTTCGGCCTGGTGCTGGCCATCGGCATCGTGGTGGACGACGCCATCGTGGTCGTCGAGGCCGTGCAGCATCATCTGGAGCATGGCAAGGAACCGGTCGAGGCGACGCGCCTCGCGATGAAGGAGGTCTCGGGGCCGGTCGTGGCCATCGGATTGGTCCTGTGCGCCGTCTTCGTCCCCGTCGCCTTCATGGACGGCGTGACCGGCCAGCTCTACAGCCAGTTCGCGCTGACCATCGCCGTCGCCGTGGTGTTCTCGGTGATCAACGCGCTGACCCTCAGTCCCGCCCTGTGCGCCCTCATGCTCAGGAAGCCCACGCCGGGCCGCGGGCCGGTGGCGGCGTTCTTCCGGGGGTTCAACCGGTTCTTTGACTGGCTGAGCAACCGCTACGGCGGCATCGTCGGCGGACTGACCCGCAAGGCGGTGCGCTCGATGCTCCTGCTCGTGGCCGTGGTGGCCGGGATCTGGCTGCTGGGCCGGTTCGTGCCCGGCGGGTTCATCCCGGACGAGGACAAGGGCTACCTGTTCGTGTCCGTCCAACTGCCCGAGGGAGCGTCCCTCCAGCGGACCGACGAGATCCTCAAACAGGTGGAGACGATCGTCGCCGGCACGAAGGGCGTGCGCTCGTCCCTGGGACTCGCCGGATACAACATCCTCAACTCGCTGAACTTTCCCAACTCGGGGATGATGTTTGTCGGCCTGGAACCGTGGGAGGAACGCAAATCCCCGACCCTCCACGCCCGCGCGCTGGTCGCCGACTGGAACAGGCAATTCGAGGCCATCCCCGGCGCCCGGGCCTTCGCGTTCGGCCCGCCCCCCCTGCCGGGCTACGGCAATGTCTCCGGTTTCACCATGCAGTTGCAGGACCGTTCCGGCGGTTCCATCCAGCAACTGGCCGGCTATGTCGCGCAACTGCAGCAGGCGGTGGCCGGGCGCCCGGAGATCGCCCGCGTCAGCACCACCTTCAACCCCGCAACGCCGCAGGTGAAGGTCGAACTGGACCGCGAAAAAGCCCGGGCCCTGGGCGTGCCGGTGGACAGCATCTTCCAGACACTCCAGACCTACCTGAGCGGTCTCTACGTCAACGACTTCGTCCGCTTCGGCCGCGTCTACAAGGTCTTCCTCCAGGCCGAGCCGGACTTCACCAGCCAGCCGTCGGACATCGGTCATTTCTACGTCCGCAACAGCGGGGGCGGCATGGTGCCCCTCAGCACGCTCGTCCAGATCAGCAAGATCAGCGGACCGAACTTTGTCTCCCGCTTCAACCTGTACAACTCGGCCGAAATCATGGGGGCGTCCGCCCCGGGCTACAGTTCCGGGCAGGCCATCCGGGCCATCGAGGAGGTCATGAAGACGATGCCCGGCGAGACCGGCTATGAATGGTCCGGGCTCACCCTCCAGGAAAAGAAGTCCGAAGGCCAGGCACCGGTCATCTTCGGGGCGGCCGTGTTGTTCGTCTTCCTGCTGCTGGCCGCGCAGTACGAGAGCTGGGGACTGCCCTTCGCGGTGCTCCTGGCCACCCCGACGGTCATCCTGGGCATGATGGTCGGCCTGCTGGTCCGCGGCTTCGACCTGAACGTGTACGCGCAGATCGGCCTGGTGATGCTCATCGGCCTGTCGGCCAAGAACGCCATCCTCATCGTCGAATTCGCCAAGATGAAGCGCGAGGAGGGGGTCGCAATTCTCGACGCGGCGGTGGAGGGTTCGCGGCTGCGGCTGCGGCCCATCCTGATGACGTCGTTCGCCTTCATTCTGGGGTGCGTGCCGCTGATGCTGGCGACCGGCTCCGGGGCCGCATCCCGGAGCACCCTGGGCACGGGCGTCGTGTTCGGCATGTCCATCGCCACGCTGATCGGACTCTTCCTGATCCCGGTCTGCTACGTGTTCGTGCAGCGGATCGTCGAGCGCGGCTCCAAGACACCGAAGCCGGCGGGAACGTCCCCCACGCCATGAAGTCCCACCGATCGTCCATCCCGCGGGCCCTCCTGGGCGTGGCCCTGATCGCCGGCGGCTGCGCCGTCGGGCCCGACTACGCGCGCCCGAAACTCGACGCGCCCACCGCCTTCCGTGCCGCCACCGCGGTTCCCGGTGGCGGCACCGCCACCAACTCCTTCGGCGACCTCGGGTGGTGGGAGGTTTACAGCGACCCGCAGGTCCTCGTGTACGTCGCAGAGGCGCTGACGAACAACTGGGACATCCAGATCGCCGCAGCCCGGGTGCTCCAGGCGCAGGCGACCACACGGATCGTCCGTTCGCGCTTCTTTCCAACCGTCGGGGTCGGCGGCGACCTCGCCATGGCGCGGGTATCCGAGGTTGGCCCCACTCCGGTGCCGGAGGGAATGAATCCACAGGAGGTGTTCGGCACCGTGTACGGCTCCATGGCGACGTATGAGGTGGACCTTTGGGGCCGCATCCGGCGGGCCAACCAGGCCGCCCGTGCCCGGCTCCTGGCCACCGAGGCCGCCCAGGACACGGTGCGTCAGACCCTCGTCGCGGATGTCGCCTCCGCCTACCTGACCCTGCTGCAGTTGGATTACGAGCTGGAGATCTCCCGCCGCACCTACGCCGTCCGCACCAACTCCCTGGCCCTCACCCAGGCCCGCGTCACCGGGGGCATTGCCTCGCTCCAGGACGTCCATCAGGCGCGAACCCTCGTGGCCGGGGCCGAAGCCACCATTGTGGACGTCCTCCGCCGCCAGGAACAGCAGGAGAACGCGCTGAGCTTCCTCCTCGGACGCAACCCCGGACCGATCCAGCGGGGGGTCCCGCTCCGCAGCCAACCCCTGCGCAGCGAGGTGCCGCCCGGATTGCCGTCGGCCCTCCTGGAGCGGCGCCCGGATCTCCGACAGGCCGAGGACCTCCTCATCGCCGCCAATGCGGACATCGGCGAGGCCAAGGCGGCCTTCTTCCCGCAACTGACACTGACCGGCGCCTTCGGCTACCAGAGCGTCTCCCTCAGCGATCTGTTCACCAGTCCGGCACGGGTCTGGCAGTTCGGCCCGACGGTGTCCGTTCCGCTGTTCACCGGGGGCCGGTTGACCGGACAATACCGACTCGCCAAGGCACGGTTTGACGAGGCGCTCGCCGGGTACCGCCAGTCCGTCCAGGGCGCCTTCCGGGATGTTTCCGATGCGCTCGTCCAATACCAGCGGACGCGCGAGTTCACCCAACGCCAGGAGGAGAATACCCAGGCACGGCGGGATGCCGCCGAAATGGCCAACATCCGCTACGACGGCGGGGTGACCAGCTACCTGGAGGTCCTCTACAGTGAACAGGAACTGTTCACCGCCGAACTCGACCTGGCCCAGGCGCTGGGCAACGAGTTGCTGAGCGTGGTACAACTCTACCGTGCCCTCGGCGGCGGCTGGACCCCGCCGCCACCGGATGCCGCGATCACCGTGTCGGCAGCCACTGCTTCAAACCCCGAGACCCCATGAGCGACCTCGACCTCCGAAACATCACCAACAACTTCCAGGATGTCCGCTTGGGCAGCCTGGCGTCCTGGCGCGACGCCGCCCTGATCCAGCCACAGGACCACGGCGGCCCGTACGTCGTCATGCAGCGCGGGTTCGACCCTCAGGACCCCAAGTGCCGTCCGGACGAATTCATCCTCGGCCGGGGCGGCAAATGGCTTTCCCTCAGTCATTTCTACCGTCTTCCGAAGACCGAGCGCCGCGCCGAGTTCGTGTTCGGCACCGCGGCGGAGGTGATGACCCTGATGCACGGGCTGCCTCCCAAGGTGGAGGTCCTTCGGCCCGGGACCCCGGAGGCGCCCGCCGCGGAAACGGAGCCGGACGACCTGCGTGCCGCCATTGAGGCGGGCGTCCGGACCTCGCCGAATGCCTCCGGCAGCTCCCGCTGACACCCCCCGGAACACCCCCATCCCATGAGCAAGCATTCCAAGGAAGCCGTTCGCGAAAAGCTGACGCGAAAGGACTACGAAAAGGAGCTTCGCAAGCTGCAGACGGAGCTGTGCCACCTTCAGGATTGGGTCAAGCAGGAGGGACTCCGGGTGATCGTCGTGTTCGAGGGTCGCGACGGTGCCGGCAAGGGCGGCACGATCCGGGCGCTCACCGAGCGGGTCAGCCCCCGGGTGTTCCGCGTCGTCGCCCTGCCGGCGCCTTCGGACCGCGAGAAGTCACAGATGTACATCCAGCGCTACATGGCCCACTTCCCCGCGGCGGGCGAGGTGGTGATCTTTGACCGCAGCTGGTACAACCGGGCGGGCGTGGAGTATGTGATGGGCTTCTGCAGCAGACAGGAACACCGCCGCTTCCTCGACCTCTGCCCCCAGGTCGAGAAGTACATGGTGAATGGCGGGATCTTCCTGATCAAATACTGGCTCGAAGTCAGCGACGAGGAGCAGAAGCGCCGCTTCGAGGCCCGCATCACGGATCCGGTGCGCCAGTGGAAGCTCAGCCCCATGGACCTGCCGTCGCGCAGCCGGTGGTACGATTATTCCCGCGCCCGGGACCAGATGCTCAAGGCCACGGACACCCGATGGGCGCCGTGGCACATCCTTCGATCCGATGACAAAAAGCGTGCGCGGCTCAACTGCATCGCGCACCTCCTGAAAAGCATCCCCTACAAGAAACTGGATCGTCCCCGGATCCGCCTCCCAAAGCGCTCCATGAAGGAAGCCTACGACGACGCGGCATCGCTCAAGGGCCGCCGGTTCGTCCCAGAACGCTACTGAAGGCCAGCCCCAGCTCGATGACGCCCACCACGAGGCCGGACCCTGACCCTGACCCTGCCCCGGACCGCCAGACCCCGATGAAAATCGCACCGATCTCCAAAATCCAACGCCCCATGAAATCCCGCCTCATTCTGACCATGATTCCGGTCAGTCACCGCACACAAGCCGCCGGACTCGTCCGCCACTTCCTTCATCTTGCCGCGATCCTGTGCGTGGTCGCGGGTTGTTCCACACCCAGCCGCGTGGATACCGGCACCATCCATGCCACGACCTTCAGCTTCATGCCCGGCTCAACCCGGCCCGTGCCCGGGTACGCCGACAACCGGACGCCAATCCACGACATGATCCAGTCTGCCATCACCCGGAACCTCGAGGCGAAGGGTCTGAGGCGGATGGACTCCGGAGGAGAGGTCCTCGTCGGCTACCTGGTGATCGTCGGCAACAACGCCACCACGGCAGCGGTGGACGACTATTTTGGCTCCTTCGACGACCGCGAGGCCCTGCATTCCAGGGCCCATGACGCCTACACCGGCGGCAAGACCCCGCACTACTTCGAGGCCGGAACCCTGGTGATTGATCTGCGCGATGCAAAAACCTTCGATCTGCTCCGGCGCGGCTACGCGACCCGGCCCCTGCTCCGTGACATCCCGGAATCCACCCGGTCGGGACGCATCCAGGAGGTCGTGGACGAAATCCTGGTCAATCTGAAGGTCGCTCCGTGAATTCGAAATCCGTCCAAACCCCGCCGGCCCCACTCACGACACCCACCTTCCTCATCCCCCTCGGCTCCGCTGCAAGAAACGGCGATGCGCACGGCCCGCCCGTAGCGGGTGCCCGGAAAATATCGGTCGCCTGCCGGAACCGCGGCGTGTTTGATCCCGCCCGTTTCAACAAGACGCACCGATGCCGAAGCGCACTGACATTCACTCCGTCCTGATCATCGGCGCCGGCCCGATCATCATCGGCCAGGCCTGCGAGTTCGACTACTCGGGCACCCAGGCCTGCAAGGCCCTGAAGGAGGAGGGCTACCGCGTGATCCTGGTGAACTCGAATCCGGCCACGATCATGACGGATCCGGAGTTCGCCGACCGAACCTACATCGAGCCGATCACCCCCGAGGCGGTCGAGAAGATCATCGTGCGCGAGCTCGCGGCGCTCCGGAACCCCGGCCCATCATCGCCGGGCGACGCCATCGCCCCCGGCAAACTCGTGCTCCTGCCGACCCTGGGCGGGCAGACGGCGCTCAACACCGCCATGAAGCTCCACAACTCGGGCGTGCTGGCGAAGCATGGGGTCGAAATGATCGGCGCCAATGCCGCGGCGATCGAGAAGGGCGAGGACCGGCAGATCTTCAAGGACCTGATGCTGCGCATCGGTCTCGATGTGCCCATCTCCGGCACCGCACACACCATGGCGGAGGCGTGGGGGATCGCCGACCGCATCGGACGCTTCCCGCTGATCATCCGTCCGGCCTACACGCTCGGCGGCACCGGCGGAGGCATCGCCTACAACCGGGACGAATTCGAGGAGATCGCCAAACGCGGCATGGATCTCTCCCCGGTCTGCGAGGTCCTCGTCGAGGAATCCCTCGTCGGCTGGAAGGAGTACGAGATGGAGGTGATGCGCGACCGCGCCGACAACTGCGTCATCATCTGCTCCATCGAGAACTTCGATCCGATGGGCGTGCACACGGGCGATTCCATCACCGTCGCGCCGATTCAGACGCTCACCGACCGGGAGTACCAGATCATGCGCGACCAGAGCTTCGCCGTGATCCGGGCCGTGGGGGTCGAGACGGGCGGATCCAACATCCAGTTCGGGGTGTGTCCCGACACCGGCCGCATGGTGATCATCGAGATGAATCCGCGGGTGAGCCGCAGCTCGGCCCTGGCCTCCAAGGCGACCGGGTTCCCGATCGCCAAGATCGCCGCGAAGCTGGCGGTGGGGTATCTGCTCGATGAGATCCGCAATGACATCACGCGGGAAACGCCGGCGAGCTTTGAGCCGACGATTGACTACGTGGTGACCAAGATCCCCCGGTTTGCCTTCGAGAAGTTCCCGCAGGCGGACCCGACCCTGACCACCCAGATGAAGAGCGTCGGGGAGGCCATGGCCATCGGACGCACCTTCAAGGAATCCCTGCAAAAATGCCTGCGCTCCCTCGAGATCGGCCGCAGCGGCCTTGGGGGCGACGGCAAACCCTGGCGGATTGGCGCCGAAGTGTACGGCGACCGCGATGTCCTGCCACGGGACGTCATCGCACGCAAGCTGAGCGTGCCAAACGCCGAACGGGTCTTCTTCATCCGCCACGCCTTCCGGGCCGGATTCAGCGTCGAGGACATCTTCCAATTGACCCGGATTGACCGGTGGTTCCTGACGCAGATCAAGGAGATCGTGGAGGTGGAGGAGGCGTTGGCAGCCACCGCACAACCGGCTGCGTAGAATCCGGCGGCGGTCCCAAGAGCGTTCCTCCGGTCTACGCGACCTCCGGCAATTCCAGCGCCGCCTGTTCCAGGCCCGTCACCACCGCGGGCCACGGGAGCGGACCCTCCGCGGCCAATTGCCGGATCAACGCCTGCCGGTCACCCCAGGCCGGGGAGATCGGGGCGATCAGGCAGGCCTCCAGCCCGTCGGGCTCCGGGAGGCGCCGCGCCACCGCCAGGGCCCGCGATCGCCACAGCACCGACTGGCGCAGCGCGGTCCGCGCCTCGTCCTCAAAACCGCCGCCCACCAAAACCTTCGCGAGCTGAAGCTGCCGCGCCGCCTGGGCCTGGTGTTGCTCCAGGCGCCGCCGCTCCGCATCGGACAGCGGCGTGGGGCCGGCGGGATCGGATGCCGAGGTCAGCACGCGCGCGGCGCGCGTCGTCCGGGAAATCAGCCCGGCAGCGACCAAACGCTCCAGAGCCTCGTGAGTCGCCCGGTCCACGACCTCCAGCCGGACCGGCGCAAGCGGGTCCGAATCCCTGAAATATTGCCCATGCATCGCCTCCAGACGGGGACGCCACCGGACGGCGTCGCCGTCCACGACGACATACAGCACCGAGTGGTCCCCATCCCTGGGATACCGCTCCTCGCAGCCGACCAGCGCCCCCCGCAATCCGGCGGCCGCCGCCTGGGCGAACCCCAGCGCGCGATCGGCCGGAACGGACGCCGCAGCCGCCGCGGGGGTCGCACCGGTCCGGCCGAGGCCCAGTTGTTCGAGCCGCTCCAGGAACGCCTGACCGCCCCGCTTCATGGGGATCGCATCGAGATCCCCCTGCCGGTCCAGGACGCCATCCGCCAGTGCCTGCTTGTGTGCCAGGGTCTCGAGCATGCGCTCCTCCAGCGTCCCCCGCGCGACCAGGTTGATGACCGTGACGCGCTGGGTCTGGTGCTTCCGCCAGGCCCGCGCGATGCGCTGCTCCAGCTTCGCCGGATTCCAGGGCAGGTCGCAGTTGATGACGACGCTGGCATTCTGAAGGTTGAGCCCGGTGCTGCCGCTGTCGGTGCTCAGGAACACGCGGCAGTCCGGGTCCGCCTTGAACGCGTTGATCTCCGCACGTCGCCGCCGCTGGGGCACCGAGCCCGTGTGCCAGGCAAACCCGAGTCCGACGCGGCGGCAGACCTCCCGCACCAGTTCCAGCATCCGTTCCCACTCACTGAAGACGATCACCTTGACCCCCGGATTGTCCCGGCACTCCTCGAGGATCTTTTCCAACTCGGACTCCTTGGCGCACGACCGGTCCTCCGGCTGGAGGATGTAGTTGGTGTCACAGGTCATCCGCATCATGCCCAGGGTGCGCAGCAGCTTGTCCTGCTCCTGCTGGGTCAGTGGACGCCGCTTCGCAATCAGGGCCAGCCTGCCCACGATGGCCTCAAAATCGTCGTACTGCTCCTGCTGCCGCGGGGTCAGGGTGACGAAGTAGTTGCGGTCCGTCCGGTCCGGCAGCTCGGTCTCGACATCCGCCTTGCGCCGGCGGAGCAGCAAGGGACGGATCCGTTCCTGGAGTTGGCGCAGATTCCGGTAGCTCTCCGGACGCCCCCGGTCATCCAGCGCGTAGTATTCGCGGTTGAACCGGAACAGCGGGCCCAGCACTGCCGGATCGAGGAAATCCACCAGCGAGTAAAGCTCATCAATCCGGTTTTCGATCGGCGTTCCCGTGAGCACGAAGGCGTAGCGGCTGCGCAGCCGTTTGATCGCCTGGGTGGTCCGGGTGCTCCAGTTCTTGATCCGTTGCGCCTCGTCCAGCACGACGATGTCCGGACGCAACCGCTCGTTCACGTCGAGCGAGTCGGCGAGCATCTGCTCGTAGTTGACCACCGTGAAGAACGGCGCGCCGGTTGGCTCGGCGGCGCGCTCGTACGCGCGCAGCCGCTGCAGCCTGGACCCGAAGACCAGCTGGCAGGAAAGGTCCGTAAATCTCTGGATCTGCTCCTCCCACTCCGTCTTGAGCGACGCCGGCGTGACCACCAGGGCGCGACGCGCACGGCCGAGCCGGTGCACCAGGGCGCAGGCGGCGATCGCCTGGATGGTCTTGCCGAGGCCCATCTCGTCGGCCAGCAGGGCGCGCTCGGTGAAGGCGAGGTGCAGCATTCCTTCACGCTGGTAGGGATACAACGGCACCCGGGTTTCCTGCGCGGGCCAGGTCCCGCGCTGCACATGCTGCTCGTACTCGTGGCGCAACTCGTGGCGTTCCGCGGCGCGGCGGCGTGCCTCCAGCCACGGTGTGACTTCCTGGGAGATCCGAAGCGCCGGCAGCGGACCCGCCGCCAGGTCGCGGAGCGCCTCCAGGGCGGACTCCACCGAATCCGACTGCAACCGCCCCTCACCGTCGAACCATCGGGCGAGCGCCCGCGGCAGCGGACCTGGCGACCCCACCCGCAACACCACCGACTCCCCGTCCGGCGCCACCACGACATCCAGCCGGGGCGAACCGTCCCGGGCCGCTTTCCGCCATCCGGAAGCCGGCTTCGCCCGGAGCCACGCCAGGACGGCCTCCACGTGCTTGCAGGTGCCGAGGCCGTTGATCCTGAAATCCACGCATTCGCAATGGCACTGCGGCGTCGCCACGTCGCGGATCTCGACCGAATAGGTCATCCCGCTGCCGGAGCGCACTTCAAAGTTCGAGAAGACCGGATGCCGCCGGTCGCGGTTGCGGATCGCAAAGGACTCGTTGCCGGCCCGCCATTGCCGGCGGCGGATCTCATCCTCGTCCGTCGTCCGCCAGTCATGGATCGGCGGCACCGCCACCTCGGGCACCGGGTTTCGTTTGGCCATGCGGGAGACTCCGGCAGCGCCGACCACGGGGTCAAACCCGCAGTCCGCGGACTATCGCGGAACCCCTGCGTCCGGCCGGCGCCTTCCTCACTATTGGCTGGTTCTTCGGCCTGGGTCCGAACAAATTACCCGGTGTGAATGTCACGATGCGCATCCGTGCGGCGCTGGTCACCGGGTTGCTGCTGTGCCTGTCCGGCGTCGTTCATGCCCAACTGCACCGGGCGACCCGGCTTGGGCATCCGGACACGCGCTTTGCGCCCCCGGTGACGACACCGGAGGAGCTGAGGGAACGGTTTCGCGATCCGAAGCTGCGCGCGGACTTCGCGATCATCCTCCACCAGGTGAACTGGCCCGGGTATCCCGAGGATCTCCTTCGCGCAGCCGCCACGGCCGAAATCACCGGGATCGAAATACCCGTTGGCGCCATCATGCCCTTCATGTCCGCACGGGAGAACGGACGTCCGATTGCACTCCAGGAGGTGCTCTGGGCCGGGGACGCGCCGGCGGAAGCCTTCGAATTCTCCTTCAACTCCCGCGGGCGCCGCTACCGCTGCATCACCCCCAAGGCGTGCTCCAATTTCTTTGTGGAAGACCTGGGCCCGGAGCCGCCTCGGATCGAGGTGCAGAAATTTGCCCCGGAGGCCGTGGATCTCTGTCTCCCCGTCGAAGTCCGCGTGACGGTGCGCAACACCGGTGGCGTGCCAGTCTCGGGCGTACGCATCGAGGACACGCTGCCGCCGGGATTCCGCCTCCGGGACGGACGGACGCTTGTGGCCATGGACGCCGGATCCCTGCGGCCCGGGGAGGGACGTGAGCTGAAGTTCTCCATGTTTGCGAGCGTGCCGGGGACGTTCGAGAACGTGGCCACGGTCACCACTGCCGAGGGGGCCACGGGGCGGGCAACCAGCACCACCCGGGTGCTCGCGCCGGTCCTCAGCCTCGAATGCAACGCGCCGCGCCAGGTGCCGATCGGGCGTCCGATCGAATTGTGCCTCACGGTCCGGAACACTGGAGACGCCACGGAAATCGCACCCACGGTGTCCCTGCAGCTGCCCGAGGAGGCCGTGCTCGATTTCGCCTCGGACGGTGGCGTCGCCGCAGGTCGCGAGATCACCTGGCAACTGGCAGCCCTCGACCCTGGCGAGAGCCGGAGCGTCTGCGCCACGCTGGCGCCACGGACGGTGACGGGGGTCTTCACCTTCGGCGCCACCGCAAACGGGAAATGTGCGGCGGCCGTGACCGCCACCTGCTCCAGCGAAATCCAGGGAGTGCCGGGGTTCCTTCTGGAGGTGGTGGACCTCGCCGATCCCATCCAGGTGGGCGAGGAGGTCACCTACGTGATCACGGCCACCAACCAGGGGTCCTCCGATGTCACACAGATCCGTCTGACCTGCCTGCTGCCGCCCGCCCAGGCCTACGTGTCCTGCTACGGCCCCACCCGCGCAGACGTTCAAAACCGGAGGCTCCAGTTCGAGCCCCTCGAGGTGTTGCCCGCCAAGACGACCGTCGAGTGGCAGGTGGTCGTCCGGGCGCTGCAGCGCGCCGACGCCCGGTTCCGTACCGAGCTCGTCTCGGACCAGTTCACGCGCCCCATCATCGAGATGGAGTCCACGCACCAGTACTGAGTCCGACGGAGGCCATCGCCTGCACTCCGCAAAAAAGTTCGTCCCGATTGTCCTGAACCACCCGGCCCGTTCGTCCTGGCAGCGAGAGACAACCTCTCGACCAGCACAATTCCATGAATGCGTCCAAATCCTCACCCTCCGTCCAACCGTACCTCTTCTTCGAGGGCTCCTGCGAAGCCGCGCTCCACTTCTACAAGGACAAGCTCGGCGCCGCGATCACGGCCCTCATGCGCTACAAGGAAAGCCCCGAGCCGACCGGTTGCGGCACCATGCCGGCACTGCCGCCCGACAAGGTGATGCATGCGGCCTTCCGCATCGGCGAGACTGTCCTGATGGCTTCGGACGGCCAATGCTCGGGGAAGCCGGACTTCAGCGGTTTCGCCCTGACGCTGACCGTGGCGGACATTCCCGCGAGCGAACGCGCCTTCGCCGCGTTGTCCGACGGAGGCCAGGTGGTCATGCCACTGGGCAAGACCTTTTATTCGCCCTCGTTCGGCATGGTCACGGACCGCTTCGGCCTGATGTGGATGGTCATCGTGCTGCCCGAAGCCTGCCCGTGAACCGGGACGGTTTCCCGACACCTCACCGCAAGGAATTCTCCCATGAGCAACACCTCCGAGAACGGTTATCTCCTCATCTTCCGCGGCACCGACTGGCACAAGGGCCTGTCACCCGGACAAATGCAGCAGGTCGTTGGCGACTGGATGGCGTGGTTCGAGCGCCTCCGCCGCGAGGGCAGGGTCGCCGGCGGCAGTCCGCTGGAAAACGGGGGCAAGGTCATCACCGGTGCCGGCGGCCGCATGGTCGCGGACGGCCCGTTTGCCGAGGCCAAGGAGGCCATCGGCGGCTACTTCCTCCTGACGGTGAAAACCGAGGTGGAAGCCGTCGCCATCGCTCAGCAGTGCCCCGGACTGCCCCATGGCGCCATCGTTGAGGTCCGGCCGGTTGCCGGCATCTGCGGCGTGGCCCAGGACGCGGGCGTCGAAGCCCGGCATGCACCGCTGGCCGTTTGAGCCATTCCTCCCTTTCGGCCACCACAACACACCAGCAACCACACACACCCCCATGCCCAAGCTCTATGTGGACGGATTCGTCATCCCCGTGCCCAGGAACAAGGTGACCACGTACACCGCCCTGGCACGGAAGGTGGCCAGGATCTACCTCGAGCACGGCGCGCTCGAAGTGCGCGAATGCGTCGCGGAAGACTCCGACGTGAAGTTCGGCATCCCCTTCCCCAAGCTGGCAAAGGCCAGAGAGGATGAGACGGTCTTCTTTTCCTGGATCACCTACAAGTCCCGGGCACAGCGCGACGCGGTGAACGCGAGGGTCATGGCCGACGAGCGTTTGAAGATGATGTGCGACGCGGAGGGCGCGCCCTTCGACTGCAAGCGCATGGCCTACGGCGGATTCCAGTCCGTCGTCGCGACCTGATCCCACGGGAGCGCGGCGGGGCGGCTTTTCGCCCCTCGCCGCCAGTTCATTCCATCACCGGCGTGCATTCGTCCTCCTCCGAAGTCCCGGGCACGGTGGAGCACCTCTTCCGTCATGAATCGGCCAGGATGGTGGCCATCCTTACGCACGTCTTTGGCGTCGGCAATCTCACGCTCGTCGAAGATGTCGTTCAGGACGCCCTGGCCCGCGCACTCCAGACGTGGCCGTTTCAGGGCATTCCGAAAGACCCTTCCGCCTGGATCCTCCGCGCCGCGCGGAATCGGGCGTTGGACGTCGTCCGGCGCGAGCGGCGCTTCCGCGAAAAGGAGGCGGAGATCGTCCGCGTCTTCGACCGCTCCGCGTCCGCACCCGACGCGCCCGACGCATCGGACGCCTTCGAGGCGGGGATCACCGACGACTGCCTGCGGATGATGTTCGTCTGCTGCCATCCCGAGGTGCCGGCCAAGGCCCAGGCCGCGCTGGCACTGAAGACCCTGTGCGGATTCGGCGTGACGGAGATCAGCCGCGCCTTTCTCTCGACCGAAGCCGCGATCACCAAGCGCCTCACGCGCGCCCGGCAGTCCATCCGCGACGCCGCCATCCCGTTCGAGATCCCGGAAGGCGGGGCGCTTGCACCCCGTCTCGATGGCGTGCTGCGCACGCTCTACCTGCTCTTCAACGAGGGCTACAAGGCGTCGGTGGGCGACCGGTTGGTCCGGGAGGACATCTGCCGCGAGGCGATCCGTCTGACGTCGCTGCTGGCGGATCATCCCGCAGGCGACCAGCCCAGGACCCACGCGCTGCTGGCCGTGATGCTGTTGAACGCGGCCCGCCTTCCCGCCCGGGTGGACGATGCGGGGCATCTGCTTCGCCTGAGGGAGCAGGACCGTTCCCGCTGGGATCGTACGGCCATCGCCCGGGGGATTTTTCACCTCGCCCGTTCGGCCGCCGGCGACACGGTGTCCACCTACCACCTCCAGGCCGGGATCGCCGCCTGTCACACCGTCGCGCCCAGCGACGGGCAGACGGACTGGCGCCGGATCCTTGAACTGTACGACCAGTTGATGGAGTTCGACGCTTCGCCGGTGGTGGCGCTGAACCGCGCCATCGTCGTGGCCTGCGTGGCGGGTCCGCGCGCCGGATTGGATGCCGTCGCGGCCATTCCAGACCGCGACAAACTGGAGGGCTACTACCTGCTGTACGCGGTGCTGGGGGAACTGGAGTGTCGTCGCCGCGACCTGTTGACGGCTGCCGGCTGGTTCCGCAAGGCGTCGCAGCTCGCTGAGGTGAAATCCGAGCGGGAGTTCCTCCAACGTCGTTTTGAGGAATGCGCCGCAGCGCTGGCTTGAGGGCTGGCCATCCGGGAGATCGCGACGGCGGATGGCACCTCACTGGAAATTTCCTGGCCCGCCGATGTCGCGGTCTGGATGCGATGCCCTGGACCCGCGTCACGAACCCGTTTTGATTGGGGCCATCGCGCCGCGGCACGGCTGAACGCCACCGCGGAGAAATGGTACCTTCCGGCTCCGGCGTGGATCCGTCGCCGGGTCCGGCCTCGGAATCTGGCTGCAAAACGGGAAAACGGGGCTTGCAACCCAAAACGCACCTCGTCACTTTCGGCGTTCCGTTTCGGGGAAACCGCCGGCATTCCACCGGCTCATGCAATTCGAATTATGTCCGTCAAGATCCGTTTGAAGCGCGTCGGCGCGAAGAACAACCCCATTTACCGGGTGGTGGTGGCCGATGGTCGCAGCCCGCGCGATGGCAAGTGCATCGAGGAAATCGGCACCTACCAGCCGCGCCAGGCAGGGACCAATTTCAACCTCAAGCTCGACCGGGTGGACTACTGGCTTGGCGTCGGGGCCCTGCCCAGCGACACGGTCGCCAGCATGATCCGCAAGCAGCGCCGTTCCACGCCGGTGGCCGCCTGACGGCGATCCCACTCGCGTCCCGCAGCACGTCCCGACGGCCCCCAATCCCCCCACCCCCCCGTGCAGGCCTTCATCGAATACGTCGTGAAGCGCCTCGTGAACCACCCCGATGAGGTTCGCGTGGAGGTGGAGGACCGCGCCGGCGTGCAGGCCTACCGCCTGCACCTCGCCCCGGGCGACGCCGGGAAGATCATCGGCCGACGCGGATCCACCATCCAGGCAATCCGTTCCCTTCTGCAGGTGGGCGCCCAGAAGACGGGAGCCCGTTGCACGCTCGAACTGGCCGACGAGTAGCAGCAACCGCCCCCGCGGGCCATCAGGGTCACGCCCGCCCGACGCCATGAAGATCGAAGTCCTGACCCTGTTTCCCGCGATGTTCGCGGGCCCATTGGACGAAAGCATCGTCCGGAGGGCACGGACCGCGGGGATCCTCGACCTGAGGATTCATGATTTGAGGGCGTGGACGCACGACCGTCACCGGACGGTGGACGACACGCCCTACGGTGGCGGGCCGGGAATGGTCCTGAAACCGGAGCCGATCTTTGAAGCCGTCGAGGCCCTCCGGGGCGCGAGCGGGTCCGAGCTGAGGGTGATCCTCACCGGACCCTGCGGACGCCCCTTCACCCAGGCCGTGGCTCGTGAACTCGCCGCCCTGCCGGGGTTCCTGCTGGTGTGCGGCAGTTACGAAGGGTACGATGAACGGGTTCGCGAACACCTTGCGGACGACGAACTCAGCATCGGCGACTACGTGCTCACGAACGGCAATCTGCCGGCCATGGTGATCGTGGACGCCGTGACCCGGCTTCTGCCCGGTGCGCTGGGGGATGACGCCAGCAGTCTGGACGAATCCTTCAGCCATGGGTTGCTCGAGTATCCGCAGTACACCCGGCCCGCCGAGTTCCGCGGCTGGCCGGTGCCGTCCGTATTGCAGTCTGGAAACCATGCCGCCATCGAGCGATGGCGGCGGGCCCAGGCCGTCCGGCGCACCGCCCTGCGGCGCCCGGACCTTTGGGAACAATTCCGGTGGGCTCGTCCCGCCATCACTGATTGAGGAAAAGCGCCATGAACAAAGCCGCACTGTTTGACAAGATCGAGTCCGAGCAGTTCCGCAAGGAACCGCTCAAGTTCAACGTGGGAGACAGCGTCCGCGTCCACACCCGCGTGGTGGAGGGCGACAAGGAGCGGATTCAGGTCTTCGCCGGCGTGGTCATCGGCATCCGCGCCCGCGGCCTCAACCAGACGTTCACCGTCCGCCGCATCAGCTACGGCGAGGGGGTGGAGCGGATTTTCCCGACCCATTCGCCCCGGATCGAAAAGGTGGAGGTGGAGCGTCAGGGCAAGGTGCGCCGCGCCAAATTGACCTACCTGCGCCAGCGCATTGGCAAGGGCGCCATGGCGGTCAAGGACAAGGATCTGCACGGCGCCGGCGCCTCCAAGTAGGACACTCTGGGGCCGGCAAGGGCCGGGGGAAACGACGGCCAAGGCTGCGCAATCGGCTGGACATGCGCTGCATCGTCACCGCGGGCCCCACCTGGGAGCCGCTCGACCAGGTGCGGCGGCTCACCAACTTCTCCACCGGATCCCTGGGAGGCCGCCTCGCCAACGCACTGGCCCTCGCCGGGCACGACGTGCGCCTGCTGCTCTCGGAAACCGCCACATGGCGCGCCCCTCTCTGGGCGGTTTCCGTCGCCCCGTTCAGCACCGGGGCGTCCCTGGCGGAGGCGCTGCGTCAATGGTCGGGTCCGGATCCCACCGCGGTGTTTCATGCAGCCGCCGTCGGCGATTTCGCCGTCCGCCGCCTCTCGACGTCGCTCCCCGATGGCACCCTGCAACCGGCGACCTGCGGCAAGGTGGACACCCGTGGCGGCGTGCTCGTCGCGGAACTCGAGCCCACCCCGAAGATCCTTGGGCAGCTCCGATCCTGGTTTCCCAACGCCCGGATCACGGGCTGGAAGTATGAGGCGGACGGAACCCGTGCGGACGCCGTGGCCCGCGGCGAGGCACAAATGGCGGAGGCGCGCACCGACGCCTGCGTCGTCAATGGTCCCGCTTGTGGCACCGACTTTGTCTGGCTGCGGCGTGATGCCGAAACCCGGATCCTGACCACCCGCGACACCTTGCTGGACGCGCTGGTTGCCTCTGTCTGAATCGGCCGGCCGCCCGGAGGAAGGCGAGGCCAGGTTGAGGTGTTGGAGCCCAGCCCCCGACCCGGAACCCCGGTCAGTCCGCCGCGGCGGGCCGACTGACGCCGCTCCCCATTAAAATCCAGGGCTTCCGCCGGCTGTCTGGGTCTGCTAGAACACTTGCGCGCCTCTTGCGTGCCTGGCACATGAAGCTCGTCGTCCGCATCAGCCTGTACCTCCTGCTCTTGCTGCTTGCGGGCTATTTTTTTGGCCGCTTCCGCGATGCCTATGAGGCGATTCCGGAGATGCCGGCAATGGCAGATTCCCCGGCCGACCTTCCCGCGCCCACGCCCGCGACACCGGAGACGAATGCACTGACGGGGTCCGATACGCCTGCGGCCACCAACCCGGTCCCGGAGGCTTCCCTGACCGGGACCAATGCCGGAATCAGTGCACCGCCCGGGTCCACAAACCCTGCACCTTCCCGGCTGCCGGTCCCGGCGGGCAAGCGACGTTCGGACTCGGTGCGTTCACTCGGGTTGTTCGTGCTTTTCTTCCTCGCCCTGGGAGGCCTCGCGGCCTGGGACCTTTCGCAATACCTCGGAAACCGGGCCGGACGCGCGGTGATGGCCGAAGACTGGGTCGAGCGGAAGGATCCGGAGTATGAAAAGGCCGAGGAGGAATGGTCCAAGGGCAATCATCTCGATGCCATTTCGCTGATGCGGGAATACCTCGCCAAGAACCCGCGCGAACAGCATGTCGCCCTCCGAATCGCTGAGATTTACGAAAAGGACCTCGGCAATCACCTCGCCGCCGCCCTGGAACTTCAGGAAGTACTGACCCGGCGGTTGCCCCGGGAAAAGTGGGGATGGACGGCGGTTCGACTGTCGAACCTGTACTCCGGCCGGCTCAACCAACCCGCGAAGGCCCTTGCCCTGCTCGAACGAATCGTCAACGAGTACCCCGAGACCGGCGCTGCAAAGAAAGCCAGAAGCCGGCTCGGGATTCCTGAACCCCAGGAGGCGGCACCCGAGCCGGATGTCACCCCCGAACCCGCCGCAGCCGAGGACCCCGCCCCGCCACCCACCGAACCACCGCCCCCGGAGTCGCACCTGCCCCGCGGGTTTCGCCCCAAGAAGTAGCCACCCTCAGTTGACGGTTGCGCCGATACGCCCTCCGGTGATTTCCTACGCGTACGTATGAATCCAGGCGGAGGGGTGGCGCCGAAGCGGTTGGGGACCGTTGAGTGGTTGATCTGCATCATCGCTGCGATCGGGTTTGCCTTTGACATCTATGAGCTGCTGATGCTGCCGCTGATTGTGAAGCCGGCGATTGCGGCATTGAGCGCGCCGCTGGTGCAGGCCCTGGTGGAGGGAGGCATGTCACCGGCAGACGCGGCGGCACTGTGGGCGCCAGGCGGTCCGGAATACGTGCGGTGGGCGCGCATGCTGTTCTTCGTGCCGGCCCTGGCGGGAGGCGTCTTCGGACTGCTGGGAGGGTATCTGACGGACCGGCTCGGGCGCCGCCGCGTCCTGACGTTCAGCATCCTGCTCTATGCCTTCGCCGCGTTTTCAGCCGGCTTCGCCACGTCGCTTCCGCAACTCCTGTTCCTGCGCTGCCTGGTCTTCATTGGAGTCTGCGTGGAGTTTGTCGCGGCAGTGGCGTGGCTGGCCGAACTGTTCCCGAACCCGATTCAGCGGGAAAAGGTGCTGGGCTACACCCAGGCGTTCTCCTCGCTGGGAGGCCTGCTGGTCGGGGCCGCAAACGTGCTGGCGGCCCGGCTGGCCATGGACCTGCCGGCAATCCATGGTAACCACGAGGCTTGGCGCTACACCCTGGTCTCCGGGGTCATTCCGGCACTGCCGCTGATCGCGATCCGCCCCTTCCTGCCAGAATCCCCCGTTTGGGCCCGCAAGAAGGCCTCGGGCACGCTCCGACGCCCGTCCATCGCCGAACTGTTCAGTCCGCAACTGATCCGGTCCACCGTGGTCACCACCCTGGTGTTTGCCGCCAGTTACGGCATCGCCTTCGGCGCGATCCAGCAGTTGCCCCAGATCCTTGGGGGGCCCAAGGGACATGCGGCAATGCTCGCGACGGCCAGGGCGGCCCAGGACGAAGCGGTCGCATCGGCTGCTGCTGCCGGTGATCCGGTGCCTGACGCCCGACGCCTTCGGCAGATTGGCGGCAATGCCACGGACGAAGCGGTTGCCCGGGTGACCATCTGGCAGGAAATTGGAGGTCTCTGCGGGCGCTTCCTGCTCGCGTTGCTGGCCGTACGCATCCTGAGCCGGCGCGCCCTTCTGCGCTGTTTCCAGCTGCCCGCACTGCTGTTCGTCCCCCTGCTCTTCTGGTGGATCTCCGGCGCCCTGACCCGTCCCGACACCCTGCCGGCCATCAAGATCGGCATCTTCATCGCAGGGCTGTTCACTGTCTCGCAGTTCAGCTTTTGGGGGAACTACATCCCCCTCGTGTTTCCCGTTCACCTGCGCGGCACCGGGGAAAGTTTTGCTGCGAACATTGGCGGACGCGTCCTGGGCACTGCCGCCGCGTGGCTCACCCTCACTTTTTCCAAGGCCACCCCGCCCGACCCGGTCAAGATCGCGATCACCGGCGCCCTGGTGGCCGGGGGCTACGCACTGGTCGGCGCCCTGCTGACCCGCTGGCTGCCCGAACCATCACAGCACGCAGAGGAAACCTGATGGGTCGCACCCGGCCGACCGCGACCCCAACCTCCTGAGGCACAGCACCGCGACTGCCCCCGTCTCGGGCGCGGGCCTCCTCGGCGATGCCGGTGCGCCTCCTCCCGCCGCGGAGCCCTCATTCTCCGGCCGCAGCCGCCCGGCGGCGCTCGATCACCCCCTAGGGATCCGCAGGGGCATCCAACGGATCCACAAAGCGCCCCAAATCTCGCAGGGCGATGCAGCGATAGCCGTTGGCAGCAAGCCATTCCAGATATTCCTCAAACCGCTCCACCGGAGTGTGGACCCACGGGTGCTCCCGATCCGGCACCCCGTGAAACTGAAGCACGGCAATCCGCCCCCGCTCCGCCCCGGAAACAGCTCGTTCCAGATCCTTCAACGCCCAGTCGGGTCGGGCGTCACCCGCCGTGGGAATCAGCAAGGGGTGGTCTTCCGCCGGATCATAGAGCACCCCAAGTCCCTCCCGATACTCCCGCTCCGGCTGCCCGCCACGCCGGGCAAACTGGATACCCAGGTCTCGCAGCAGCGGCAGGGCTCCCGGATGGATGGCGTTTCCCGGGTAGGCAAAACTGACCGGTCTCGGGATGCCGTGGGCCTCGCACCGCGCGGCAATGGACTCCACTTCCTGGCGCAACCGCCCGAGAGTGTCCGCCGTCACCGGAAGATGCGTCGCCGTGTGGTTGCCAATCTCAAAGCCGTCCCGATGCAACGCGGCAATCTGCTCCCACGTCATGTAGTCCGTCTTGTTTGTCCGGAATGAGAACCCCTCCGTGATGAAGAACGTGGCCCCAAACCCGTGGCGTCGGAGCCGGGGTGCAACCTCCGTGGCGTGGGACGCCACGGAGTCGTCAAAGGTGAGCACCACGAGCTTGTCGGGAACGGCGTCCAGCGGCCGGGACCGGGAGGAGTCCTCCGCCACGAACTCCCGCAGGGAGGCCAACCGCGCCGCCCGGGCGCCGGAAGGGTCATCGCCCTCGTAAAACCAAAGGCCACCCCAGGCGGACCGTTCGACGCCCGGAGGCAGGTCGTCGAGGCGGGGATCGGCGTGGATGCACGGCACCGGTGGATTCTCCCAGACACGATGCAAACCCTCCCAGGCGGTCAGGATCCAGCGTCGTCCCGATCCGTCGCTTGCAGAGGCAAACGGGGCCTCGAGGAATTTGCCATCCGAACGTTGCGCCTCGAATCCCGTGGCCCTGCCCAGCATCACGCACACCTGCGCCCGCACCTCGCGGAGGACCTGGTCCGAACCATTGCGCACCCACCATCGGAACCGGACACCATCGGCCA
Organism: Verrucomicrobiia bacterium; assembly: GCA_019634635.1. Taxonomy (NCBI): domain Bacteria; kingdom Pseudomonadati; phylum Verrucomicrobiota; class Verrucomicrobiia; species Verrucomicrobiia bacterium. The sequence continues at coordinate 99,867 of JAHCBB010000010.1, read as the reverse complement.
CAGGCCGGGCGCGCACGCCAAACGCCACACCGTCCGGAAGGGTGCGCACGGTGGACCAAGAGCCATCCGCCCTGCGGCTCCATTCCCGCGGCTCGAGAGGAATCCCGCGCCGTTCCCAGAGGGTCGGAATGTGGGTGTGGGCAAGGTACTCAAGGCCGCGATGGCTCCAGATCGCTTCCGGGACATCCACGACCACATAGCCCCCGCCCGCCCACGGCGCGAATACGCTGAGTTTGGTCTCCCGCTGCGGCTCCACCGCGCCGTCAAAAAAACCCAGCCGTGGGTGGCGTCCGCCCGGATACGGCCGCACCCGGATCTCCCCGCCTCCCGGGACCCCCGGGGTCACACCACGATCCGCGAGTCCCAGGCGGGCGAGCAGTTCCGGGACCTCCCCCACCGGGAGGCCGGTGGCTGCCTGGATCTCCGCCGCGGAGTACCCATGGTCCACGACCATCGTCTCCATCCAGAACCGGAGCTCCCGCTCCCCCACTGGGGGACGCGGCTCCGCGCGCGACGCGGGCCCCAAGGCCACCGCGGCCAGGAGGACAAGCGCCAGGCGGGTCATAAGGTGGTGGAGTTCCCGATCCAAAGCCCGCCGGACGCGAGGCGCCGAATCACCCCCTTCAATAGGCGGCGATCTTGGCCTTGAGCTTCCGACCCCGAACCACGGCGCGGTTCAACGCCTCCAGAATCTGGGATTCGAACGACAGCGACACATCCACAAGCGAGTGCCGTTCGAACAACTGGACGCGTCCCACGGACACCGGGGGAACGCCGCTTTCCCCGAGGATGCATCCCACAATGTCCTTGGGCTGGATGCGGTCCATGCGCCCCACATTGAGCCAGAGCCGCTTCATCCCCGGACTCATGGCCCCGCCGCCCTCACCACCACGTCCCCGTGCGCGCCCCCCGCGTTCACGCTCGCGACGCGGTCCACGTCGTCGTTCCCCGCCCCCACCACCACCACTGAAGCCGTAATCCGAGCCGCCCTCATCTCCAAAATTGGCACCGGGCGGGTACACAACGCCGTCCTCGGAGACATTATCCGTGATGACGTACCCCTGATCCGCCGAATAGGCTCCCCCCGAATATTCGTATCCCTCATCCGGAGAGACCTCTCCCGAACCATCGCCGGCACCATCACCAGCGCCATTGCCGGCGCCATCTCCGGGAGGAGCGTCCGAAATCCCCGGAGACCAATCCGTCCCCTCGTCCATCGGCACTCCCTCGTAGGCGGCGGGGTCCGCCGACACATCTGCGGATACCTCCCCCCGGGCGACCGGCTCTGCCGTGGCCGTCGCGGGTGCGGGTGCGGGTACAGGCAGGGGTGCGGGCACGGCCTGCGGCGGCAGCGCAGGCGGTCCCAGCAGGCGGATGGCGGCTCCGGCAACCACCGCCGGATCGAATCCATCGGCGATCAAGAGGTCCACAATCGTCCGGCAGGCCGCCGGATTGCGCACCTCGAGCGCCTCGCGAATCCGCGACAGGCTCGTCTGGAGCCGCAGTTCCGGGATTTCGGCGAGCACGGGCAGACGCCCCATCCGGGCGGGAGACCCACGGCGGCTGTAGGCCCGAGCGCGAATGAGTTCCCGTCCACTGACCAGTGCAAAGGCCTGACCGCCCGCCCGGAGCCGGGTGTGGCGTTCCGGCAGCACTCCGTCGTCGGCTGGCCAGCCGTGGTGCACCAGCACGTCGGCCCCCTCGGTCTCGACGCCGCGAAATCCGGATTCGGTTCCCACCAGGAAGAGCACATCCCCCGCGCGAAACTTCTTGAGCGCCCGCTCCCGCGCGGCGGCGGTCAGTCCGGGTACGATCGCTTCCGCAGCATACCCGGCGACCAGGAGCCGCCCGGCGAGTTCCTCGGCAATCGGCGCCGTCGCGGTGAACACCAGGCCGCGCTGGACTTGGTGACGATCGGCCAGCAGCGACAGGGCGGTCAACCGGAGGGACGCATCCACGTCATACCAGGTGAGGGGCAGCAGCGGCTCGGCGGGCGGCCCAATCACCACGCGGTCGGCATCCGGACAAAACTCCCCGGCCAAAGCCTCGACCTCCCGCGAAATGAAGGTCGTGACCGCGAGGATGGGCCGTTCGCGGTCGCCCGCGGCAAGAACGGCGCGCACCTCCGGCTCGAAGCCGGTATCCAGCAGGTCGTCCGCACCATCAAGCAGCACCGCCGACGCCGCAGCCGTCGCGGGGGCACCGCCCTCCTGCTGGGCCGCGCGAATCCTCCCGGGGGTGCCGATCAGGATGAGCGGACCCGACTCCAAAATCGCCGATTGCCGCGCGGCACTCTGCCCGGCCACAAGAACCCCGCACGCAGGGCTCTTGCGGCCCGAAATCAGGGAACGCACGGTGGCGGCCAGCTGCAGTGCCCGGTCCCGGGTGACGGTGAGGATCAGCACCCCGGCCTCCCGGCCCCCCGATTCCACCTGTTCCACTGCGGCCAGGGCGAGTGCCATCCGGCGACCGGAGACTGCGGGCGCGGCGACCACCGCCGCACGTTTCCGTTGCACCGCCGCCAGCAGGGCCGCCTGGACCGGAGTGGCCTCCTCCAGGCCGAGCCGATCGAGGGCCTTGTTCGTCTCCTTGGAGACCTTCAGATCTGAAAACAATTGTGGACTCATTCGCAGTGTTGCCGGTGGATCCGTTCGCTGCCGCGTTCACCATCGCGCCACGCGCGACATCGCACCGGTGCCTTCTCGTTGTTTTTGTTCTCGGTAACCGTCCGCCCGCCGGTGACACGCACCCGGGCCGGACCCTCTGCCAACTCCGCAAGCCCCACCCTGCCCCGCAGAAGCGGCCGGCCACGGATTCCGAGGACGGTACAAAGAAGGGGGAGGGATGCCGAGAACTTTCAACGGTCATTCAGCCGGTCCAAGTCCCCACCGCCCGGCGGCGCGGCGCGGCAAACCCTTCCACCAGAGCCAGCACAACGGGAGCCACCGGTTCCAAAAACAGTTGTTCATGATCGCAGTCCACACGGTGGATCCGAAACCGCTCATGCCATACCGGGCCCCATCCGTTGTCGGACGCGTATTCCCACCGCCCGGTGTCTGCGGTGGTCGGACGCATCGCCCGCAACAGGTCCACCGGCCCGGCAAAGGCTCCGGGCCGGTATGCGGCCTTGGCTTCGCGGGCCGCGGCCCACAGAAGATCCCGCCGGTCGGAGGTCCGGAACGGCACGCGGCGCGCCGCCTTGCGTCCCCAGTCCTTGAGCTTCCGGGTCCCCAATGACGCCAGGTACCGGATCCGAGCGCGCCAGGGCAGCCCCCGAAACCGGGAGACCAGGACGCTCAGGTGCTCCCCGGGTGACCGAAGCCGCCGGCCCCCGTGAACCGTGGTGTCCAGCAACACCACCCGCTCCACCTCGCGGCCCAGAGCGGTCCACTGCCGCGCCGCCTCGTAGGCCACGAGTCCGCCGAACGAATAACCGCTGAAAACAATGGGGCCTTCCGGGTACAGGCCACCCAACTGCGAAACCACGGAGGCGGCCATGGCCTCCACCCGGGTGAGCCTGGGGCCCGCGTCGTCGAGGCCGGGGAACTGAAGGCCGTCGAAGTACGGACGATGCCGTCCGATGACCGCCGCCAGCGACGGCGCAAGGAACTCGATGCCATGGACTCCGGGCACGTGGATCCACGGGACGCCCGCCGGCGCGCCGCGAAAACCAGGCAGCCCGGGCCGCGCAGCGCCGGCGTCGCCGTCGAGGGACGCGGCGAACCGGCTGACGGTGGGATTTGCCAGCAACGCGGCAAGGGACACCGGTCGCCCGAGCAACCGCTCCAGCCCCCGTACCAGTTGCATGGCCTGGAGGGAGTGGCCGCCTAGGTCCCTGAAATCGTCGTGCATTCCCACACGGGCCCGCCCGAGGGCACGCGCCCAAAGCGCGGCCATCTCCTGCTCGCGCGAGTCAACCCCGGACGCCACCGCCACCGGGCCCGCGGGTGGCAACGAGGACGCCAGCGCCCGGCGATCCACCTTCCCGGTGGGCGTGACCGGCAGCGAAGGGAGGCGAACAAACTCCGCCGGGATCTTCCATTCGGCGAGGCGCTCCTTCAGCCGGTCTCGAATCGCCGGCTCACGAAATCCCCCGGGCGATCCCGTGACCACGAAGGCCACCAACCGGCCGGCGTCGTCCCGGGGATCCACCACGACTGCCGATTCACGAACGTCCGGAAGCGCCGCAATCTCCGCCTCAATCTCGCCCAATTCGACCCGGTACCCGCGCAACTTGACCTGGTGATCCCGTCGCCCCAGAAAAACCAGCCGACCGTCCGGCAACCACCGGGCACGATCCCCGGTTCGATATTCCCGGATCCCCGGCGGCTCTCCCGGCACCGAAACCTCCGGAAAGACCCCGTCCGGACGCCGCCAGTAGCCGTCCGCCAGGTAGCGGCTCCGCACCCGAAGGCCACCCTCCACGCCGGGCGGCACCGGATTCCCGGAGGGGTCCACAATCTCCACCACCTTCCCGGGAACCGGGCGACCCGCGGGAATCACCTCCGTCGGAATCGGGTCGTCCGGTCCGATCGGCTCCACGGCCAGCATCCCGGTCTCGGTCGTGGAGAGGCGGTGCATCAGGCGGCAATCGGCCCGGAAATGGCGCCGCCAGAGCGTGAGGTCCTGCGGACGCACCACATCCCCTGCCAGCGCAACCAGACGCACCGACGGGAAGGTCCGCTCCGGGTCAAGTCCCTGGAGCAGTCGCCGGAAGAGCAGCACGGGCGGATGCAATACCGTGATCCCCAGCGACCCGATCCATTCCTCCAGTCGGGACAGACCCCCGGCGGCCGGATCGAACGGGCAGAGGGCGGCACCGTGGAGCAGCGCGCCATACAAGTCGCCCTCCGACGAGGCAAAGCTTCCATACGTCATGAGGGATACGCGGTCCGCGGGCCCGACGCCGTCCACCTTCCCCGCCAGCCAGGCCCGGTGCAGCACCGCCCGATGCGATTTCACCAGGCCCTTGGGCCGGCCGGTCGAACCCGAAGTGTAGAAGAGCGCCGCCGGGTCCCCTCCGGACCGGGCGGAAAATGCGGACGCACCGGACCGGACGGCAGGCGACTCGTCGCAACGGACCACGCGGCAGGATGTGCCCGCCGTGATTTCCCGGGCACGCGCCTCGAGACCGGCGGTCGTCAACAGGAGCTCCGGGGCGGCGTCTTCAAGAATGGACCGCTGCGCCGACGCCGGTTGCCCGGGATGGATGCCCAGGCCGGCCCGGCCGGAGGCGACGATCCCCAGTGCGCAGAACACCATTTCAGGGGAATGATCCACCAGATAGGCGCCGCATCCGGTGGACGACGCCGGGACCTCGTCCGCCAGCGCGGCACGCCGGCGGACCTCCCCCAGCAACTCCCGATAGGTCCACAGGCGATCCAGGGTCACCACGGCGGGTCGTTCCGGCACGGCGGCCGCAACCCGCTCCAGCCGGCTGGAGATCGAACGTTCCAACGCATCCGGATCAAAGGGCGGCACCCCGGAGCTGGAGACGATGTCAGACGGAGGAACCGTCATGGCGATCCTTAGCCCTCGATGGGATCCAGACGGGTCTGCAGCCCGGCAACCTTCCCGTACTCGATGAGAGTTCGGTGGGTCGCGAGGTCGAGGAACGCCCCCTCCCTCAGGCTGATTTCCCGGGTCCGCAGTTCCCGCTCACCGGGAACCAGGATCTCGTCCGTGCCTTCCGCACAGGCCCCTGATTTCGTTTGCGCGATCAACCGGTCCACGCGGGCGGCGAATTCCTGGCGCGGGAGGAATCGCCCGGGATCCACGACAAGGAACCAGTGTCCAATGTCCGCAGGCGCCGGGTCGGCGCGCAGGCGTTCGCGGTCGTGGTCGAGGGTGAAGCCGGCCCCGCTCAACACTCCGGACATCACCTCGAGAACCAGGGCCAGTCCGTATCCCTTGTGGCCGCCGATCGGCACCCCCAACCCGGCGGCAAGGTCGGCGAGTTCCGTGGACGGGCGCCCCAACCGGTCGAGGATCCAACCCGCAGGCAGCGGCAGCCCCTGGGCCACCTGTCGGGCGATCCGGCCGCGGGGCGCCACGCTCATCGCGATATCCAGCAGGATCGGACGGTGCCTGCCTGCCGGGATCCCGACGCCGAGCGGATTATTGCCAAAGGTGGGGGTGACCCCGCCGGTAGGGGCCAGGATCGTCGGACCATTGGTCGAGCAAAACCCGATCAATCCCTCGCGCGCCGCCTCCCAGGCGTAATGGCCGGCGGCCCCCAGATGATTGGATCGTCGCACGGTCACCATGCCGAGGCCGCCCGCCTTCGCCTTCCGGATCGCCAGGTCCATTGCCACGCTCGCGGCCCACTGGCCTGGCGCATTGTCGGCATCCAGCACCGCGCTCACCGCGTCCTCGCGCTCCACGCGAAACGTCGGCTGCCCGTTCAGCCGCCCGCCGGAGAGCCGCCGGGCATAGCGCGGAATGCTGTCCATGTGATGCGTCGGCTGCCCGCGGAGGGTGGCCTCGAGTTGCACCTCGGTGACCACGCGCGCCCCCTCCGCCGCGAGCCCGGCGCGTTCCAACGCCTCGCGGCCAAACGCCCGCAGACGTTCCACGGGGATCCGAATCCCCGGGGACGCAGCGCTCCCGGCCACGGGAGGCGGCCCGATCCGGACCCCGCCGGCCCCGGGACCCCGCTCCGCGTCGGGCGCCGGGGCCTCCACAACACCGCCACGGCCCGCCCGTTCGCAAAAGCCCAGTCCGGCGTCGCCCAGGGAGGCGATCGTCTGATGACGGAAATGCAGCCGGAGGTCGTGATCGAGCCCGGCCTGCCGGGCCTGCAACACCACCTGCACGCTGAGCAGCGAATCGCCACCCAGGTCAAAGAAGTTGTCCTCCCTGCTGACGCGATCCACCCGGAGGACGTTGCGCCAGATGTCGGCCAGACACTGCTCGACGGGGGTCCGGGGCGGCAGGAATTCCCGTGACAACACCCGGGATTCACCGTCCGCCGCTGCCGCCGCCTTCACCAGGGCCGGCCGGTCCAGCTTGCCGTTCGGATTCATGGGCAGGCGCTCCAGCACCCGCACCACTGACGGCACCAGCGCCGGGGGGAGCCGGCTTCGAAGCCAGCCCCTCAGGGCGAGACACCAGGCATCATCCGCCGGCGCCGGATCCGTCCGCTCGACAAAGGCCACCAGGCGCGAGGCTCCGGCGGGAGCCGGGGTCTCCGCAACCACGGCGCAGCGCCGGACGTCGGGATGCTCCATCAATACGCCCTCGATCTCCCCGGGCTCGACCCGCACCCCGCGCACCTTGACCTGCAGGTCGCGTCGCCCAAGAAACTCCAGGCAGCCGTCGGCACGCAACCGGCCGAGATCCCCGGTGCGGTACCACCGGGTTCCTTCCGGATCCTTCGGATCCACAATAAAACGCGAGGCGGTCAATGGCGGGTCGTTGAGATAGCCCGGGCCAACCCCGCCACCGGCCACCTGGATTTCGCCTTCCACCCCGGCAGGAGCCGGTTCGCCATCGCAGTCCACCACCCGGATGCGGATCCCGGGAATCGGACGTCCAAGCGGCGTCACCGGCCCGCGGTCACCCGCGCCGTCGTCAAGCCGGTGGGCGAGCACGATTCCAGTGGTTTCCGACTGGCCGTACAGGTTGAAAAAGCGGACCCCGCACGGCCAGTGCCGGCGCCATCGGCGCGGGATGTCCATGGGCAGCGGTTCGCTGGCGGACACGACCAACCGCAGCGACCCACCGCCGCCTGACGGTGCTTCCGGCCCCTCCAACAGCAGGCGCCAATGGGATGGAACGAGATCGAGCACCGTGATTCGCTCGCGCCCGACGGTCTCCCACAACGCCGACGGATCCTTCTGCGCCGCCGGTGACGCCACCACAACCGTCGCTCCCAAACACAGGGGCAATGCAAACTGCCGGACCGACGACGAAAAGCCGAACGAGGCGGTGTGCAAATACCGATCGCCCGGACCGACACCCAGCACGCCGCCCAACGCCCCCACGTAGTGGGCAAGGTTGCCGTGCGAAAGAGTCACACCTCGCGGCCGCCCCATCGTTCCCGATGTGTAAATGATGTAGGCCAGATCCTCCGGGCTCGCGATCGGCCCCAGGTCGCCCGGATCCGAACCGGAAGCGCCATCATCCTCAGCCGCCGCAATCGTCCGCACGCCGGGACGGCCATCCTCCGGAAGCGGGCCCGGCGACGCCGTCACCACCACGGACACCCCGGAATCTTCGAGAATCCAGCGGATCCGCTCCCCGGGATGCGAGGCATCAAGTCCCACAAACACCCCGCCAGCCTTCGAGATGGCCAGAAGGCTCACGATGGTGTCGGTGGAACGTGCCATCAGCACTCCGACGCGAACACCAATGCCGACGCCCTCCTCCCGCAGTCGCCGCGCCAGGCGATTGGCTCGCGCATTCAACCCGCCATAGGTGAGCCGCAGGACGCCGTCGTCCACCGCTTCGGCATCCGGCGTCGCCCGGGCGAGCGCCTCGAACTGGTGATGATGGCACACCAGCGACCCCTCCGCCTGCTTCGGGCCGCGTCCGAGAAGGTCCAGCCGGCGGGCTTCGGACTCCGGGATCCGGGTCCAATGGGACACGGAAGTCACCGTTCCCTGCGCCAACCGCTCCAGCATCGCCTCAAAATGAGCCGCGATGCGCCCCACGGTCTCCGGATCGTAAAGGTCGGCATTGTACAGCCAGTTCGCGTCCAGTCCGGAAACGTCCTCCTGCAGATAAAGGGTCAGGTCAAACTTGGCGCCGTGGCGCTCCAGCGTCGTGGGCTGCGCCAGCAAATCAGGCCCCAGTTCGATGGCCTGTTCCCCCCCGGTGCCGGGGAGGTTCTGGAACACCAGCATGACCTGGAAGAACGGCATGCGGCTCAGATCACGGTCCACATGGAGCGCGTTCACCAACCGCTCAAACGGAACGTCCTGATGTGCCAGGGCCTCGAGAAACAGGGAGCGGACCCTGCCCAGCAACTCCGGGAAATCCGGGTCACCGGAAAGGTCTGTCCTCAGGACGAGCGTGTTGGCAAAAAAGCCAATCAGGTTTTCCAGTTCGGGGTGGGTCCGGTTGGCGACTGCAGTGCCCACGACACAGTCCCGCTGGCCCGAATAGCGCGAAAGCAGGGCCTGGAACGTCGCCAGCAACGTCATGTAGAGGGTCGCCTGGTGGCGATGTCCGAGGGCCCGCAGTGCGGCAACCTGCGCCGGAGGGATCCGCCGGTACAGGCAGGCGCCACGGTGGGTCTGGACCGCCGGACGCGGCCGATCCGGCGGGAAGGTGCAGAGAACCGGAGCCTCACGAAGCTGCCGCCGCCAGTAGTCCAGCTGCGCTTCAAATTCCGGACCACAGCACCACTCACGCTGCCAGGCCGAGTAGTCCGCGTACTGCAACGGAAGCGGGAACAGGTCCTGGAGGGCGGTCCACCCGCTGGCGAGCACGCGACAGGTTCTCGAAAGTTCCTGGAGAAAGATCGCCGTGGACCAGCCGTCGAAGACAATGTGATGCACCGTCACGAGCAGCCGGTGATCCCGCGGTGCCGTGGACACAACGGCCGCCCGCAGCAGGGGTCCCGCCGCAAGGTCAAAGGGCCGCTCGAACTCCTCCAGGAGGGCCTGTTCAACCGCCGCCGGCTCCGCGGGCTGAGGAACGTTCAACTCACGCAGTGGGACCGGCACCAGCCCCGGGGCCCCCACGTTTTGGACCGGCTCGCCTCCGACCACGGGGAAGGTCGTGCGCAGGACCTCATGGCGGTCGCGAATTCTGCCCAGCGCTGCCGCAAGGACGGCACGATCGAGGAGCCCGGTCAGGCGCAGCGCGATCGCCATGTGATAGGCGGGCCCGGAATCCACGCGATCGAGAAACCAGAGGCGCTGCTGCGCATACGACAGCGGGAGCGGTGCGGCGCGCGGGCGCCGGCGCAGCACCGCGCGATCCCGGCCACCCACGGCCGTCCCCGTCTCGCCACGTACCAGATGCCAGCCCCCCTCCACCAGCCGGCAGGCCAGTTGCTGGCCGATCTCGCCCACCAGGGCGGCAATCGTCGGCTTCTGAAAGACCACGGCCTCGGACAAGTCCAGTCCGAACACCTCCCGGACCCTTGCCGCCAGCCGGGTCGCCGCCAGGGAATGCCCCCCCAAGGAAAAGAAGTTTGCTTCGGGCCCGTCCGGCCGGACCCCGAGCACCTCCTCCCACAGGCCGGCCAGCCGCCGGTGAACCGGAGTGGCGTCGTTCCCGGTTGAGGGTGCGGGCTCCGGATCGGACTTGGGGGCATCCTGTGCCAGCAGCGCAGCCAGCTCGCGGCGCCGGATTTTTCCGCCAGGGCCCACGGGGATTTCGTCCACGATCCGGATCGGCTGCGGCATCTCGAACGGCGCAAGGCGGCTCGCCAGCCAGGATGGCAACGTCTCCCCCAGCGGGTTCCCCGCCCCGTCGCGATCCCGGTGCCGGGGCACGACCAACGCTGCGGGCAGCTGCCCGAGCACCGGATGGTCCGTCGCAAACACCACGGCCTGCGCAACGTCCGGGTGTTCCCGGAGCACCGACTCCACGTGATGCGGCGATACCTTTTCCCCGCCCCGATTGATGACGTCGGACACGCGTCCGGTGATGAACAGGTCGCCATCGGCATCCAGGTATCCAAGGTCTCCGGTGCGAAGCCACCCGTCCTGAAACGCGTGGGCATCGGCGACGGGATCCTGGTCGTACCCGCAGACGACATTGGGGCCGCGGACCACCACCTCGCCCGGCTGTCCCGGCCCCAGATGGCGCCCCACCGGATCGGCGACGGCCACCTCGGGGCCCGCAGCGCGCCCCACCGATCCCAGCTTGCGCGGATGGGGCGGCAGACGGTTGCTGGCAATTTGTGGCCCGGTTTCCGTCATCCCATAGGCCTCGATGAACGGCACCCCAAAACACGCCTCCATCTCGCGGATCCACGCCGCCGGCATGGGCGCCGAGGCCGAGCGAATGAACCGCAGCCTGCCCTCAGCCGGAACCCCGGGGCCGCCCCGCAAGGCGTCCAACAGCATCCGGTGCATGGCGGGAGCCGCCGAAAACCAGGTCGGCCGGAACTCCTGCAACCACTCCGCAAACCGTCCCGGATCGAAACGTCGCACACACGCCACCGAGCCACCGGCGGCGAGGGAGGCGTACAGAAGGCTCAGGCCGTGAATGTGAAACAACGGCATGATGTTGAGGCAGCAGTCCTCGGACGACAGTTCGAGCACCTCACGAATGCACGAAGCGGCCCGGCAGAGGTTCCGATGGGTCAGCGGCACCCGCTTCGGGCGCGCCGAGGTGCCGGAAGTCGGAAGCAGGAGCGCCACATCGTCCGGCCCGGCCCAACCGGCCCGAATCTCCCGCCGCAGCGGCTCCCCCCGGACGCCCACCGAACCGGCGGCATCGCCAAGCGTCCAGACCGGAATTCCCAGCCGTTGTGCCGCACCGCCCGCGGCCGCATGCCCCGCCTCGGGAAGGAGCACCGCGCAGGGCCGGATTCCGTCCAGGTGCGCCTCGAACTCTGATCGGGAGAGCTCCGGGTTCAGAGGTGCCGCCGTGGCCACCGAGGATACGGCAAGGGACAGCACAGCGGTTCCCGGCCCATCGGGCAGCACCAGCGCCAGCCGGTCGTTCCGTCCGATTCCCTTTTCGTTCAATGCCTGCGCCCAATCGCGGATTCGGCCGGACAGCGTGGCGTGATCCAGCAACGCCCCTGCCGGACCTCGCACCGCCGGGGCGGTGCCTGGCGTCCGATGGCTGGCGATCAAATTCCTCAGCGTCATGTCGCTCGAATCCGACCGCTCGAACCCATGCCGTGCAGCGTTCATTGGAGTGGTGCCAAAACCCGCTCAGCCGGCCTTCACGCCGGGCATCGCAAAATGGATGCGCGCGACCTGCCCGACTGGAAGTGTCATGAGAGGGTCCACCGCGCCGCAGGGTCACGAAACCCGGTGCCGTTCTGCAATCCTTCCGTTGGGGTCCATGGGCGGGTGCTTGCACCGCCAGGACCAGCCGGCCAGGTCGCCACCGGGTGCCTCAGTCCACCCGGTCGTGCGCCCAAGGGTACTTTGCGGATACCCGGAACTCCCGGACGCCTCCCGGAGTGTTGCCCGGGGTCCCGAGAGTCGCGGGATCAAAGGAGGCGCCCGCCTCGCGCAAAATGGTCGCCAGCCATGGGTGCCCAAAGCTGATCCCGGGAAACACCAGCTCGTTGCGGTTGACGTCCAGCACCCGGGTGCGGTCCGCCTCCACCACCACCCGGCGCAACAGACTGAGGGCATCCTGCCGGTGGCGGATGAACTGGGCGATCTCCGATGGAGACCCCCCGGAAAAGCTTTCCGGCGGCCGCTGCGTCATGACCCCGGAAAAATGAACCAGGACCCCTTCGTCGGGCAACCGCTTCGCCATTGCGGTGGAAGTCCGCCGCACGCCCAACTCACGAACCGGCGACGCCCGCCCGAAGTCGCCGCCGAACTCCGTGACGGTCGCCTTCCGGATTGAACCGCGGCCGGTTCCAAGCCTTCACTTGGCCTGCATGAGCCAACCCCGGGTCGGAATCATCATGGGCTCCCAGAGCGACTGGGAGACCCTGCAGCACGCAGCGCAACAACTGGCAGCCCTCGGCATCCCATACGAAGCCAGCGTGGTGAGCGCCCACCGAACTCCGGATCTGCTGTTCGAGTATGCCGAAAGCGCCGCAGGCCGCGGTCTCGAAGTCCTCATTGCGGGAGCGGGTGGGGCGGCACACCTGCCCGGAATGTGCGCGAGCAAGACGGTGCTCCCGGTGCTGGGTGTACCTGTCCAATCCAAGGCCCTCAACGGCATGGATTCCCTCCTGAGCATCGTCCAGATGCCCGCAGGTGTCCCCGTGGGCACGATGGCCATCGGCGTTGCGGGCGCAGTGAATGCCGCCCTTCTGGCCGCGGCCATCCTCGGCCTCCGGCATCCCGAACATCGCACCGCCTACGAAACGTTTCGACGACGACAGACCGACGCCGTCCTGGCCCACCGCAGTCCGGTTCGCCCGGAAGACCGAGCGGAAAACATTTTGCCACAATCGCCTTGAACACCCCGTTGCTGGCGCGTAGGACTGTCGCGTCCCCTCAATGAATCCTTCCGTGTGGAAGGGTTGGCGGGCTTGGGCGGTGCAAACCGTGTGTCACCCCCAAGCCCGCTTTTTTTTCTGCGGTGGTGGGGCGCTTTCCGAGCCGGAAGGAAGCCGGATCCAAGGACAGTCCCTTGATGGATTTCGAACTGGTCGGGCATTTCCACAAGGTGCCCACTCGACGCCGCGGTGTTCTTCAGGGTCTCCGCATCCTTGGGCCGCACCGGGCCGACAACGGTGAACCTTGCCGCTCCCGCCCGGCCACCCTCCACGCGATGTGTACGACGCGGCCCTGATCCTCTGGGCCTTCGGCCCCGGAATCAGACCGGTTCACTCGTCACGATCCGTCCTCAACCCCAATGGACCGGCTGGAGGCTGCGCGATCCGGCTACGGTGCCCCGGATGAGTCAACACGCCGCGCTCGCGACCGTTTCGCTCCTTGTGCTGACCTGGGGATCCGTCCTTGGAATCGCTCCTCGAGCGGTCGCTGCCGACGCGGCAATCCACTCCGAGTCCGCTGGACGGCGGGCCGCGGCCACGACGTTTCCGGGTCTCAACACGTCCAATCAGCGCATGGCGGCACGTCTCGCGCACATCCGCGAGACGGCCGACCCGTCGTCCATGGCCTACCTGACCGACCGTCAAGTGCCGCGCCTGGAGGCCGCCCTCACGCGGGCGTCCAACTTCCAGCAACAGGCGTCGCTCCGATTCAACCTGAGCAACCAGCTCCTGCTTTCGGGGAGAACGGACGACGCGCTGGGTGTCATCCGCGATCTCGAGGGACTGGTGGCCGGGGCGGGCGGCCGGCTTCGGGAAGGACTCGAGGCGGAGCTCCGCATCCGCAAAGCCATCGCGTATCTCCGTCTCGGTGAACAGGAGAACTGCCAGATTGCGGATCTGGACAACGACGGAGACCAGGACGTGTACACGGTCATGGGCGGCGCATTTCCGGGCGACACTTATCGAAATGCACTGTTTATGAACCCCGGAAGCACGAATCGTTGGCTGAAGTTGAAACTCCGCGGAACGGTCGGGAATCGCGCGGCCATCGGGGCGCGGATCCAGGTGAACCTGGACACTCCGACCGGGCCGCGACGCCTCTTCAAAACCGTCAACAGCGGCGCGAGTTTTGGGTCGAATCCCCTGCGACAGGAACTGGGCCTCGGGAATGCGCAAGCGGTGAAGTCCGTGGAGGTCGAGTGGCCGGGCGGTGGCATCCGGCAAACGTTCAACGGGCTTGAAATGGACCGGGCCTATGAACTTGAGGAGGGCAATCCCGTCCCAAAGGCTCTCGAATTGAAGCCCCTGAGGTTGGAGGTTACGGGCCGGCAGTTGCACAACCACATCGGGCCTGCCGGTCAATGAGCGGCACGCGCATGGTCACGGTGCTCATCGCCGATGACGAACCCCTGGCAAGGGAACGGCTCCGGGCGCTCCTGGACCACGAGCCGGAATTCCGTCTGGTCGGCGAAGCCACCGACGGCCTGGAGGCGGTCCGAATGCTCAGGATCCACAACCCCACGATTGCCATCCTCGACATCCGGCTGCCCGGCCTTGATGCCTTCGCGGTTCTGCGTGCCCTCGGAGACCGTACCCGTCCGGCAGTCATCCTGGTCACCGCACACACCGACCGTGCGGTGGAGGCCTTCCATGCGGGCGCGGTGGATTATCTCCTGAAGCCATTTGACACGAAGCGGCTGCGATCGGCGCTGCAGCGCGCCAGGGCCGGTCCAATGCGCTCCCGCAACCCTGCGGGTTCATCAGCGTCGGCGACTGACGGACGCATCGCCCTGCGATCCAACGGGCGCTGGATCGTGATGGATTCCGAAGACATTGAACTGGTCCTCTCCGCCAACATCCACAGCGAGATGATCACCCGGAATGGCGTTTCCCTCCCCGTCAGCGAATCACTGGGGCAACTGGCCAACCGGCTGCCCTCCGACCGCTTCGTCCGCATCAGCCGGTTTGCCATCGTCAACCTGGACGCCGTCTGCTCCGTAACCCCGCGTACGCACGGCGACCAGACACTCGAACTCCGTGGCGGACGCACCCTCACCGTCTCCCGGACCCACCGGGCGGAGGTGCTCCACCGTTTGAACAGGTTGCCGTAACCGGCCCGATTCGAGGTGGGGCTTCGCGGAGCCGCACGCCTGGAGGATCTCCACCTGCCCGGAGTCCCAAGGAAGCGGGCTCAGGGAGAACGCTTCGGGCCATTTTCGTCTGAGCCCGCCGCCGGTGGCTCCTCTTACCGCGATGCAACCGGCGCGCGCCCCCGCAGAAACCGGTCCACGTACTTGCCCAGCAGATCCGCCTCAACGTTGACCCGGTCGCCGATCCGTCGTTCGCACAACGCGGTGACGCCATGCGTGTGGGGAATGATCCAGATGCGAAATCCATTCCGTAGCACCGCGGCCACGGTGAGGCTGATGCCGTCCACAGCCACGCATCCCTTGAAGACCACCTGGCGCCGGATGGCCGCCGGAACGGCGATGTCCAAAACATGGTCCGCGCCGCGCCGTTCCCAGCGGGTGATGGTGCCGGTGCCGTCAATGTGTCCGGTGACAAAATGCCCTCCAAGCCGGTCGCCCACCGCCAGCGATCGCTCCAGGTTGACCTGGGAACCCGGCACGACCGACGAAAGGTTGGTCCGGTCCCAGGTCTCGCGCAGGAGGTCAAAGCCCAGTCGCACCCCGCCGGAGCGGGCGCGGCGATGGACCACCGTCAGGCAGCAACCATTGACCGCAATGCTGTCCCCCAACCGGACACCACGTCCGGCGACCCGGGCGTCCACGGTGAGCCGGATGGCCTTTGCAGGGGTCTCCACCCGGTGGACCGTGCCGGTTTCCTCAACGATGCCGGTGAACATGAGTGATCCGGGTCGAAGCGGCTCAACCGCCGCCCCGGCGACGCCGAGGAGCATGCACGACCAGCGCCTCCAGCAGCAAATCGTCCCCGAGCCGCCGCCACTGAATCGCGTCCAGGCCCGGCATCCGGTCCCGCGTGGCAAATCCGTCGCCGGCCACCGCACGGGGTGCCTCGCGACCACCGATCACAAGGGGCGCCATCACCCAGGAGATCCGGTGGGCCAGTCCGGCTTCGAGGAAGGCGGCATGCACCTCGCCGCCGCCCTCCACCAGCACGCTGGTGACCCGCTCCCGTCCGAGCCGCTTCAGCACCCAACGAAGGTCCACGTGGCCGTTCCGCAGCGGCGCGGTCCACACGACGACTCGCCGCCGCAAGGCCGCCACCCGACCTTCCGGCGCCTCACGGCCCACGACGATCCGCGTCCGGTCCGCAAACGCATCGCATACGACCCGGGCGTCGGCCGGTGTGCGCGCCCGGGTGTCCAGAACCACCCGGAGCCGGCACCCCACCGGAGTACCGCCCCGCCGGAGGGTGAGGGCCGGGTTGTCGGCGAGGACGGTTCCGATGCCGACCAGGATGGCGTCGCTTGCGCGACGCAGCCGCTGCCCGTGCGCCCGGGCCCGCTCGCCGCTCACCCATCGGGACTCACCGGTCCGGGTGGCCAGTCGGCCGTCCAGGCTCATGGCGGCCTTCAGCGTCACCCACGGGGTTTCCCGGCGGATCCAGTGGTTGAAGCCTTCGTTCAGGCGGGCGGCGTCCTCCCCGAGCACACCGGTGGCCACGTCAACCCCCGCCTCCCGCAAGGCATCGAATCCCCGACCAGCATGGCGCGGGTTGGGATCCGTGGCCCCGGCGACCACCCGCCGGATCCCGGCCGCAACGATCGCTCCGGTGCAGGGCGGCGTCCGTCCATGCGTGCAGCACGGCTCCAGCGTGACCACCAGGGTGGCCCCCTCGGTCCGATGGCCGCGGCGGCGCGCCGCCTCGAGCGCCTCGATCTCGGCATGAGGCCCCCCGGCACGCCGGTGCCATCCCTCGCCCAGGACCTCACCGCCACGCACAACAATCGCCCCCACCATGGGGTTGGGTGACGTTTCCCCCAGGGCCCGGCGGGCGAGCCGGAGCGCCCGCCGCATGAGCGACGCTTCGGTCACGGCTCGCGGGTCTCGAACAGGGCGTCCGCGAACTCCCGGGCGTTGAACGGCTGCAGGTCCTCCGGTTGCTCGCCCACGCCGATGAACTTCACCGGGATGCCCAGCTCCTTCTGAATGGCCACGACGGCCCCACCCTTGCTGGTGCCGTCGAGCTTGGTGATGACCAGTCCGGTCAATGCGACCGCCTTGTGAAACTCGCGCGCCTGGTTCAACGCATTCAGGCCCGTGGAACCGTCGAGCACGAGCAGCACCTCATGCGGCGCACCCGGCATCCGCTTGGCAATCACCCGGTGCACCTTCTGCAGTTCGGCCATGAGGTTGTTCTTGGTGTGCAGCCGTCCCGCCGTGTCCACGAACAGCCAGCGGGCCTGTCGGGACAGGGCGGCGCTGACCGCGTCGTGGGCGACCGATGCCGGATCCGCGCGGTCCGCACCCGAGATCACCGGGATCTCCAGACGCTGGCCCCACAACTTGAGTTGCTCGATGGCGGCGGCGCGAAAGGTGTCGCAGGCCGCCAGCATCGCGGGTTCACCCTGCCGTGCCATGCGGTGCGCCAGCTTCGCCGAGGTGGTCGTCTTGCCGGTGCCGTTGACCCCGACGATGGACACCACCGTCAGGCCGTCCGGATGGGACTTGAGGGACGGATCCGCCCCCTCGAGGGCGCGGGTCACCTCGCCGATCGCCACCTCGACAAAGTCGAGTCCCGACTTTCCCTGGGTCTCAAACGCGGTGCGGGCCGCGCCAAGGATCTGCTGGGTCATGGCAACCCCGAGATCGGCGCGCAGGAGGGCCGTCTCAAGTTCGCCGAGGTTCTCCGCCGTCAACCGGGGAGACCGGGTGACGATGCGCCGGATCTCATGCGAGAGCGACGAGGTGGTCCGGCTGAAGGCCGCCTTGAGTTTGTCGAAGAATCCCACGGGGTGATGCAATGGAGGTTCAGGCCGCCGCCACCGGAATCGGGCACCGCTCGCGGAGGGAACGGACCTGCGCATAGGGCAGGCGCACCCTGCCGATCAATCGCTCCCCACGGGCCATGCCATGGCAGTCGCTCCCGCCTGTCGCCACCAGTCCCAGCTGGGTGGCGACCCGGGCGTAGCTTTCGGACGCCGCCGCCGAGTGCCGCGTGTGCCAGCACTCCAGTCCGTCCAACCCCGCAGCCGCGAGCGCCGGCAGAAGGGTATCGGCGCGGTAAAGGCCCGGATGCGCCAGGACCGCCACACCGCCCGCACCGTGGATGAGATGGATCGTTTCCTCAACGGACCGGGCCGCCTTGGGCACCCAGCCCGGACGTCCCTTCTTGAGGAACCGCTCAAAGGCGGTGTCGTAGTCCACGCAGAAGCCGCCTTGCACCAGGGCCCGCGCCACGTGGGGCCGCCCCGGCGTCCCGCCATCCGCCAGAGCCAGCACGGCATCCGCCCGGAGATCCACACCCCTGCGGTTCAGGCGGTCCACCATCTCAAAGATGCGCTGCGTGCGCCCCTCCTGAAACTCCGTCAACCGCGCCTGCAGCAGGGCCGATGCCGGATCCAGCCAGTAGCCCAGAATGTGAAATTCGCGATCACCCAGTGCCGCGGTCAATTCGGCTCCCGGGATGAATTCGATCCCGCGTTCCGCGCAGGCGGCTGCCATCCGGCCGCATCCTGCCAGCGTGTCGTGGTCCGTCAGGGCAACGGCGTGCAACCCCGCGGCAGCCGCCCCGGCGGCAAGGGCTTCCGGAGTGTCGGTGCCGTCGGAGAACCGGGTATGCAGATGCAGGTCGGCCACGCGCGCCTCGGAACTGGATGCCGTATCCATCAGGCTTCGGACGGCTCCTTGGCGGTCCGCGCCGGCCGCAGGATGGTGGACTTCACCTTGTCGAGGATCCCGTTGACGAACTTGCCGCTCTGGTCGGTGGAGAACTTCTTTGCGAGATCCACGGCCTCGTTGATGCTGACCACCGGCGGGATGTCATCGCGATGCAGCATCTCGTAGATGGCCAGTCTCAGGATGGTGCGGTCCACGGCGGCGATCCGGTGCAGGTCCCAGTTTTTCGCAAACCGGCGGATGACCTCATCGGCCTCCTCCCGGTGCTGCAACGCCCCGGTGATCAGGGCGTCGGCAAACAGGCGCAACGCCTGCTCGTCCGGCCCTGGCGGGGCGACCGCCACCGGCTGACCCCAGGTCGGCCCCGGGTTGCGGTCCAGTTGGAGGTGCAGGCGGTGGGCATCCCAGAAATGATCCAGCGCCACCGGAACACTCTCCGGAGGATTCAGGTCGCACTGGAACAGGAACTGGATGGCGCGCTCGCGCGCCTCCCGGCGTTTCCGCATGGCGGCAGAATGCGGCCCGACCGCCGGCAGTGGGAAGGGGTTTGTGCGGGCCGTCGGCAGCGTCACCGTCACTTCACGCCTCCCCATGAACGCCCGTTTCCTCCAGAATCCCGTCGCCGATGGAACTGAGGGAGTTTGCCGGGCGGGTGCTGTTTGCCCGGACGCTGGAGGACAAGCTCCGGAGTCCGGACACGCTCACCGACGCGCATCCCGGCCCCGCCATCGAGGTCCCCGACGCTCCCGGACGGCCGGAAGGACTGACCTTCAAGCGCTCGGGGGCTCCGGGGACGCCCAGCCCGCCCGCGCACCGGCTGACGGACGATCGGGACCGGGGACGCCTGCTGCACTTTTTCGCCAACCACGAACTGCTGGCCACCGAACTCATGGCGCTCGTGCTCCTGAGGTTTCCCGACGCGCCGCCCGCCTTTCGCCGCGGCGTGCTCCAGACGCTCCGCGACGAACAGGAGCACACGCGCATGTACCTGCGCCGGATGGAAGCCCTCGGGGTGGCCTTTGGGGAGCTCCCCGTGAGCGGATACTTCTGGCGCACGGTCGCCCCGATGGCGAGTCCGCTGGACTTCGTCACCGGCCTGAGCCTCACGTTCGAGCAGGCCAACCTCGATTTCTGCCGCCATTTCGCCCGGTGCTTCACGGAGGCCGGGGATCGCGGAACCGCGGCGCTGCTGGACCGGATCTACCGCGATGAAATCGGGCACGTGGCCCATGGGTTGAAATGGTTCCGACAATGGAAGGATCCGGCGGAGGGCGATTGGGACGCCTACTGTGCCCGGTTGCGGTTTCCCCTGTCCCCCGCCCGGGCCCGCGGCATCGGGTTCAACGCCGAGGGCCGCCGCGCCGCCGGACTGGACCCCGGGTTCATTGACCGTTTGCGGGTCCATGCCGCCTCAAAGGGCCGGACGCCGTCGGTCTTCGTGTTCAATCCCTTCACCGAGGAACGGATCGCCCACGGACCCGGCTACGCGCCGCGACGGCCGGCGGCGGCGCTTGAACGCGACCTCGAAAGCGTGCCGCAATTTTTGGCCCGTCGGGACGACATCGTGCTCGTGACCCGCACTCCCTCGCCCGGCTTCCTTGCGGGCATCCAGGCCGCGGGGTTTCCCCTGCCCGAATTTATCGAAATCGCGGACGGACGGATCCCGACCGGTCATCCGATTCGAGACCGCAAACTCGGCCGCCTGCGGCCATGGGCGTGGGGACCCGACAGTGAGGCGTTGCTGGAACCCTTGGTGAACCAATTGACCACGCCGCAGGACACCGTGCAGCCCGATGGCGGCGCACCCGGGCGGACCGCATTGTATTCCAAGGCGTGGAGCGCGGAATTCCTCCGGGAGTTCCTCGGATCTCCCGCGCTCCAGGAAGCCGACGTTCCAGCCGCGGAATGGCTCAGCCCGCCGGAGACCGTGGGCGTCCTGAGCGGATCCGAGGGGGACGCCCTGGAGCGGATCGCGACCCTGCGTCGCGCCGGGTTTCCAAGGGTGGTCCTCAAGGAACCCCTGGCACTGGCGGGGCGCCGGATGTTGCTCGTCGAGGAACCCGTCGTCTCGGAGAACCAGCGCCGTTGGATTCAACGTGCCCTGGCCTCGGGACACGGCGTGGTGGTGGAGCCCTGGCTGGACCGCGTCGCCGATTTCGCGGTGCAGTTTGAGCTCACGCCGGAAGCCCTCCGATGGGTCGGCTTCACCGGACTGACGAACGATCCCCGGGGCCGATTTGTCGCCAGCCGGGCGGAACCACGATTCCGCACGCGCCCACCCTCCGACGTGCTGGGATTTCTGCCCGACTTCGGGAAGCACCACGGCCGGATCCCGAAGCTGTACGCGACGCTGATGGCAACCCTCGAGCCGCGACTCCGGGCGCTGGGCCACACCGGACCGTTGGGGGTGGATGCCCTCGTCTATCGCGATGCGGACGGCCGCCATCGCCTCAAACCCGTGGTGGAGATCAACCCGCGGTACACCATGGGGCGGCTCACGCTTGAGCTCATCCGCCAGTCGGCGCCGGGAATCCATGGCGTCCTGGAGCTGATATCACGGGCCCGGGTCCACGCCGCCGGATTCCCGAGCCTCGCCGCGTGGGCTCGCGAACGTGCGCAACGCTTTCCGATTGAGATGGGCGGTCATCCCGAGCCGCGACTGCGGGCCGGCCTCCTCTGCCTGAATGACCCGGAAGCGGCCACGGAATGGCTGGCCGTGTTCCACGCGGGCAGCCCGGACCTCGCGGCCCGGCGGTCCCTCCTCGGGCGGAAGGACGCGACAGGCGATCACCCCACCGCCGCCGCGATCTGCTCCGCGGGATAGGTCCAGATCTCGGCCAGGGTGGGATGATAGTGAGGCAACGCAGCCAGGGCTCCTGCCGACATGCGTGCCGCCAGCGCCACCATCACCTCATGAATCAGCTCGCCGCCCTGGGGTCCCACACAGGCGCCGCCGAGCAATTCACCGGTCCGGCGCCGTGCGATGAGCTTCACGAACCCATGCCGCGCCCCCAGGATCATGGATTTGCCGTGGTCATTGAAGGGATACGTCGCCACCAGCAGATCCTCACCAGCCTCCCGCGCCGCCGCCTCCCCAAGGCCCACCGTCGCCACCTGCGGCTCGGTGAAGACCACGCTCATGAGCAGCCGGTAGTCCATCGGCTGCCGGGCCCCAAGGATGTTCCGTGCGGCCACTTCGCCCTGCTGGACTGCCAGGTGCACAAACTCGTGGGGACCGCAGCAATCGCCGGCCGCATAAATGTGGGGGGCGGTGGTCTGCTGCAGGGCATTGGTGCGGATCAACCCCGAGTCCTCCACCGCCACACCGGCCGCTTCCAGGTTCAGATCCGTCATCGGACGGCGTCCCAACCCGTGAAACACCGCCTCCCCCTCCACCTCGCGGACCGTTCCCGCCTGTTCGAACCGCGCGCGCACCCCGCCACCGACACGGGTCACCTCCTGGAGTTGCGTGCCCGTGTGCACGGTCAGACCCTCGTCCCGCAGTGCCGACTCCAGCTCGCGCGCAACATCCGGATCCGTGCCGCGCAACAACTGATCCTTGCGCTGCAACACCGTGACCCGAGTGCCGAGGCGGGAGAAAAACTGGGCAAACTCCAGGGCCACGGCACCGCCCCCGAGGACGATGAGCGAGCCAGGGATCTCGCGGATCCGAAGGGCCGAGTCGCTGTCCAGATACCCCGCCCCGGCAAGCCCCGGGATCGGGGGCGGCGCAATCACGGAGCCGGTGGCCACAACGAAATGGCCGGCGGAGATCCGAAGGTCCGGGGTCACCTCCAGCGTATGGGGGTCGAGGAAGCGGGCGTGCCCGCGAAGGAACGCCCACCGACCCGCCTCAAGCTGCTGACGCCTGTAAGCGGCGAACTCCCCGATGAGCGCGTCCTTGCGGGCCATCAATTGTGCGGCGTCCACCGCGACCTCCGGCACCGTGATGCCCCAGGCGGCCGCCTCCCGGATTCCCTCGCGCAGTTCTGCCGCATGCAGCAGGGCCTTCGTCGGCATGCAGCCGCGCAGGATGCACAACCCGCCCACCTCCCCGGCGCCCTCGACCACGGCCACCGTTGCCCCCCCATCCGCCAGGGTGCGCGCCGCCGCGTAACCGGCGCTGCCGCCGCCGATCACCACCACGTCATGCTGAAGGGATTCCACGTGCGGCAGCATCCGGCCGGTCCGGGCTGGTTCCCAAGCGCGCGGAACCCGAATTGACGCCAGCCACATCTGATCAACTGTCTCTCGTTCTCCGAACTTATGGTCATTACGGTTCCCCTGTGCGCCGCCTTCTGGCAGATGGTGTCCACCCCCGAGCCCCCTCAACTGGGCCCCGGCCCCCGCCCCGGCGTCCTCGAACGCCGCGAAATCGAGTCGCGGCTGGACCGCTTCGTCGCGGACCACGAACTGCCGGCCGACGCCGCGCTCCGGCTCCGGGCCACGGCCCTGCTCTACCACGATCAGCACGACCCGGCACACGACCTCGTCCAGGATCTGTCCGATGGCGACGGCGCGTTGATCCACGCCATGCTGCACCGGAGGGAACCGGACTATTGGAACGCCAAATATTGGTTCCGTCGCGTGGAGGGGCATCCGGTGTACCTGTCCCTCGGACGCCGCATCTCCGCGACGCCCGACGCGCCCGAGAGCCCCTCCCTCGTCCGTGAACTGACCCTTCCCGGGGCGTTTGATCCGTTTGCCTTCGTGGACCTCTGCGAACGCGAGCAGCGCAGTCCGGACGATGCGCCTGCGGTCCGGTGGTTGCGCGGGGTCCAGCAGGCGGAATTCGAGGAACTGGTCCGGCACCTGTCCGCCGTCTGAGAGCCGCCACTGCGGCGATCGCGGCGCCGGAACAACGACGCCGGTCCTTGCCGGGGTCCGGTGTCGGGGGTAATGGGACCCGGTCGGATGCGTGACCCGTCGCGGTCACCGCTCCGCGGTCCCTCGAGTGAACGAACTGCTCACCGTCCTCACCGCCGTCCTGCCCGTCTTCTGCCTCGTGGCGACCGGGGTGGCGCTCCGACGGGCCGAGTGGCTCACCCCGGAGGCCGACGCCAGCCTGATGCGCGTGGTCGTCAACGTGCTCACCCCGGCGCTGATCCTCGACGTCGTGCTGGGCAACGCCGCGCTGCGCCGGCCCGAAAACCTCGTGCTGGCACCATTGCTCGGCTTCGCCGAGGTCGCGGGCGGTGTCGGACTGGCATGGCTCGTGCGCCGCCGGACCGGCCTGGTCTCCGACCGGGAGCAGCGAACGTTTGCCGCGACCACCGGAATTCAGAACTACGGCTACGTGCCGCTGCCCCTCATCCTGAGCCTGTTTCCCGGGGACACCGCCGGCGTGCTTTTCGTGCACAACCTGGGTGTGGACATCGGTCTCTGGACCGTCTGCCTGGTGGCCCTCGGCCATGGGACGCTCCGCGAGTGGCGCCGGCTGGTCAGTCCTCCACTGATCGCCATCGTGCTTGCCCTGGCCCTGAACGCCCTGGGGGGTGACCGCTACCTGCCTGGCTTCCTCCGCAAGACCGCGTCCATGCTCGGGGTCTGCGCATTCCCGCTGGGCATCGTGCTCATCGGCGCCACCATGTCGGACTCCGCAGCGGATCTCCGGCGCCACATCGGGGGGCGAATGGCCGCCTGGGCGGCGGTGCTTCGACTCGGAGTGCTGCCCGCCATCCTGCTGGTCGTGGCGTGGCTGGTGCCGTCGCGCGAGTTGAAACAGGTCCTCGTCGTGCAGGCGGCCATGCCCGCGGCGGTGTTTCCCATCGTCCTCGCCCGCCACTACGCCGGAGACCCGCCCACAGCCGTCCGCGTGGTCATCGCCACCAGCCTCCTAGGCTTCCTCACCATGCCCCTCTGGCTTCGGCTCGGCATGCGCCTTCCCGGACTTTGAAGCCGCCAGCCGGGAGCGACGCACCGCGCTGCGCAGCCCCTGGATCAGGCCGGCAAGGTTGTGCGGACGCGCCTCGACCGCCGGCTGCAGGCCCAGCGCCGTCACCGCTCTCGTGGTTTCAGGTCCGATGGACGCCAGTCTCAGGCCGGGTCGCCTGGCGCAGACAGCAGGCAGATCAAAGCGCGCGTGGAAATTCTCCACCGTCGAGGCGCTGGTGAAGGTGATCCAATCCGCACCGTCCTCCTCGAAGCGGGCGACCGCACCATTGGCGTCCGCAGTTTCCGGCACGGTCCGGTAGCACGCGACGTCATCCACAATGCCGCCTGCCTCCTCGAGGCGGGCGACGAGATCTGGATTGGCCACCTCGGCGCGCAGGCAAAGAATGCGCAGGTTCTCGATGCTCTCCTTCTCCCCAATGGCCGCGGCCACACGCGAGGCCACGTATTCCTGGGGCATCGCGTCCACCGCCAGGTGCAGCTCCCTGAGCCGCGCGGCCGTCGCCGGGCCCACCGCCGCGATGCGGGCCATGCCGAGCGCCCGGACGTCGTCGTAGGCCTTGAAGAAATAGTCGAAAAAGGCGGTGACCCCGTTGGGACTGGTGAACACCAGCCAATTGTATTCCCCGAGCCCGGCAATCGCCTCGACCAACGGTCCGAGCGCTTCAGGCGGCTCAATGCGGATCGTGGGGATCTCCAGAACCTCCGCACCGAGCTCGGCCAGCTGCCGTCGCAGGTCGCTGGCCTGCTCGCGGGTCCGGGTCACCACGATCCGTTGTCCAAACAGGGGCCGGCGCTCGAACCAGTCCAGCGTGCCACGAAGCGTCACCACGTCGCCGATCACGATCACCGCCGGCGCGGCGAACCCCGCCGTCGCCGCGCGGGCGGCGATATCCGCCAGGGTGCCGACCAGGGTCTCCTGACGTCCGGTGGTCCCCCAGCGCACCAGGGCCACCGGGGTGCCCGCGGCCGCGCCATGCGTCAGCAGCCCTGCGGTGATGTCACCCAGGCGCTCGATCCCCATCAGGATCACCCGCGTGCCGTTGAGCTGCGCGATCTGGCCCCAATCCAGCCGGGACTCGGGCTTGCCGGGGTCTTCGTGCCCGGTGAAAACGTGAAAGCTGGAGCAATGCTCGCGATGAGTCAGGGGAATCCCCGCATAGTTCGGCGCGGCCGTCACGGAGGAGATTCCCGGGACCACCTCAAACGCAACGCCCGCTGCGGCAAGTTCCGCCGCCTCCTCGGCACCCCGCCCAAAGGTATAGGGGTCACCACCTTTCAACCGGACGACCACCCCGCCGGCGCGTGCCCGATCCACGAGCAACCGGTTCAAGTCCGCCTGCGGAACGGCGTGGTCGCGGGATCGTTTGCCGGCGTAGATGCGCTCTGCGGATGCCGGCGCGAGGCGGAGCAGGTCGGCATTGACGAGGGCGTCGTACACCACCACCGAAGCCCGCCCCAGGAGTTCGGCCCCGCGGCACGTCAGCAACCCCGGATCTCCGGGCCCTGCGCCCACCAGGTACACGATGCCATCGGCAGATTGCGAACTCACGGACGCGACCCTATCGCCGTCCCACATCGGGAACAATCTCCACAGCCGGGATCGCCTCCAGGTTGCGGGGCGTTTCCGATGGGTGGGGATGGGCTCCTGCGCGTCCCAAACTTCCTCCGAAGGACGCATGGAGTCGTCGCGGGGATCGCGGGAAGCACCGGGGTGGCAGTGCTTCCCACGTTCCCCAACACTCGTTCACGGGCGCGGCGGAATGGATCAGGGTCACGGGTGGAACGCGACCCTACCCCTCGCTTGTCCCTCCTGCCTCCTGTCCCTCCTCGGTCCGGCCCCTCACCGGAGTTTGGGGAGCCAGGGGGCCAACCGCTGCTCCACCCGCTCCGCGATCTTCGCATAGCCGCGCTCGTTGGGATGGATCGGATCCGCCATCAGCTCCGGACGAAACATCACTCCGTCCAGCAGATCGGGCACAAGGAGGACCTGACGGTCCCGGGCCAGCCGGTCAAACGCCTTCTGATTCCGATCCCGAAGGGACGCACTACGGATGCCCAGGAGCACCACGAAGGATCCCCCGTGATGGAGGCGCTCAATGATGGCATCCAGATTGGACATCATTTCGGCCGAGGACTGCTGTCGGAGGACGTCATTGCCGCCCAGGCACAGCAGCACCACCCGCGGCCTCAGAGCGACGACCTCGTCCACCCGCGCCAACCCCTCCCCGGTGGTCACGCCGCCGCGCCCGAGGTTGACGATGGGTATGCCCAGCCGGCGGGACAACTGGGACGGATAGTCCCCCCCCGGTTCCGCCCCATGCCCCTCGGTAAGACTGTCCCCAAAGGCCACCCAGGGGCCCGTGGCGCTCGGAGGGAAGTTGGTGAGTCGCGGCGCGGTGGGGCGCAGCACCATCACCCCGACGAGAGCCGCGCCGCCAAGGAGGACCATGAGCCAGAAGGATCGGCGCTTCATCGGAACCACCTCGACTTGAATCCCTGCCAGGCACGGATCACGGCGGCGTTCCCCGGCGGCGAACGCTCCTGTTCCAGTGGAGGATCCAACGGAATGCCACGGGCCTGGTGCCACTGCTGGAGGAAGAGCCGGTCTGGAATGTCCCGGGCGCGCACAGTCTGCTTCATCCGCCAAAGCGTCTGGGGGGAAGCAAAGGGAATCGGGACGCCATCCAGCTCCACCACCACCGCCGTTGGAGCCGCCGCGGCATAGTCCACCCCGCAACCGCTGCGCATGAGGTCCACCAGAAACTCGTCCCCCACCCTGACGACCCCGTATTCCCCGACCTCCCCGGGCCGCAGCTCCCGCGCAGCCTGGTCGGGAAGGCTCAGCAATCCCTCAATGACCCGGGCCTCGTTGACCGGGCCCGTCTCGATCAACAGGTCTACATCCATCGTGTTGCGGGGAAAACCCGCGGCGCGAATGGCGAATCCACCGATCACAACGTAGAGGGCTCCGGCCGCGTTCAAAGCGCGACACAGGTTGACCAGGTCCTCCAGGGTCGGCTCCCGACATTCCGGTGGCCTTAGCGGCGGGGTTGGGTCAGCTTCTGCCATAGCCAGGCATCCGCCTCCTCGTGGGTGCGAAAACGGTACACACCCCGCGGCACGCGCAATCCGCCGACCGCCTGCTTCCAGGCCCGCGCATTCTCCACGCGCTGGGATCCGCCCAAGGCCAATGCGTCAGTCGGCGGACGACGGCGACCCACGATTTTTCCCGGAATCTCCTCGAGATTGACGATGGGATCCGTGGGTGCTGCCGCTGACATAGCTGTCAAAGGGTAGGGATTCCCCCGCAGACCAGCAATTCGGATGACGATCTACGCGAAGATCAGGGTGCAGTGGACCAACGCCGATGGTCACGCCGGACCCGACGACGATTCCTCAGGAAAGCCCGTCCGACACTCCATCGGCGCGGGGACACGGCACCCAGACGACAAGCGCATGGCCCGTGGCCAACCATCGGCGGCTGAGGTGGTCGAGGTGACATAAAAAAGCGAGGCCGGGCATCGCCCGGCCTCGCCGTGTCATAGAGGAACGAAATTACGATTACCGAACCGACCGGTAGTACTTCGGCGTCGGCGAAGTCGCCTCGATCGTCAGCGGGCTGGCCCCGGTCACCGGCGTCCACGGACCGTTCAAGCCGTCGCCCTGCTCCAAGGTGCCTTCGAAGGTGAGGATCACGTTGTTTCCGGACAGGGAGATGCCGACGGCCGGCGGGGCGACGACGCCCTCGGGATTGATGGTGACGCGGACATCGTCAATGGCCCAGAAGCCGCGATACTGGTCGGTATCCGCGCCCGTCGAGGCGAAGCGGAACACCACGTTGTTCCTCCCGGCCGCTTCCGGCACCGGAATGTAGTGATGGGTGAAGTAGGGGGCCTCCCCGAGGTCCATCAGCGCTCCGCGATAGGTGAAGATCCGCGTGAAGCTCGTCCCGCCGTCCACGCTCACAAACACCTCCGCGTTCGCCGATCCGCCATAGATCAGCACCTCCGACAGGAAGTCCAGGTACACATCCTTGGCCTGACTCAGGTCCAGCACCGGCGTCTCCAAGAACGATTCTTCGTCCTCGTAAGTCGCCTCTTGCCGCATCGCGTAGTTCCCGCCGGCCAGCATCAGGATCCACCGGCCGTCCGTCGCCCCGTTCGGGTTGATCGGTGTCAGCTCCGGATACGCCTCAAAGCTAGCCGTATCCCACTTCAGCAGCGCGTCCGCAGGCAGCTCCGCTCCGTCCACCGTCCGGCGCTTCTCCGCCTCCCGCAGCAGGTCCACATGAATCGGCACCCCGCCGGCCAACCGCAGCCAGTCGCCGTTTTCATCCTTCAATGGCTCCGTGGACCAACCCTGGTCGTACGTCGAGGTCTTCTTCCATGTCACCGGAATCCCACCCTCAAAACCCTCGTTCAGCACCGTCTGGCTGCCCATCGGCGGGGGATTGTTGTCCACCAGCAGGTTGTCCGCTGCCAAGTACCACGCATCTCCGGCCTCATGCAGCAGGAAGCGGATCTTCACCTCCGGCTTGTTGTTTGCCTCCGCCGGAAGCTTGAAATGCACCCGGCCATGAACCCCGTCCCAGGTCCGCGTCGTGGACTTGCTCCCCAGGACCGGGTAGCCGCCCATCCGCGCCGAACCGTCCAGCTCGTCGTTCCCGCTGAACGCACCCCGACGCCACGCCTGCCACGGACGCTGCGGCTCCGCCGTCACCCAAAACGGAATCCACGTCGCACCGCCGTCCACAGTCACCGACAGCTCCCAGATGCACTCGCCGTTGTTGTTGTTATCCACCGTCAGGTCTGCATGGAACCACGCCTCCGTGCTCCCCACCGTGCTGAACGCCGGCGTGATCGCCCAGAACTCCGACTCCGTCCCCACATCGTCCGACCCGCCACCCGCGTCCGAGTCCGAGATCAGGAAGTTCCCCGTCGAGGCCGTCCCACGCACCGTCGGCGGATGCACGATCCGCTCTCCGGTCACCGGGTCGTTGTTGCTCGATCCCGGAACGCTTCCCGAGGGGAAGTTCTCCGGGCCAAACGGTGCCGTCGCAATCCCGAAGTCCGTCCCCGTCTCCAGGGCCGTCTCGTTCTTGTCAAACACCCAGCCCCGGGACTCATGAACCGCGGTGTCCCCGGCCTCGAAGTCCTCGGTGAAATAAACCTGGGCGTGCGCGGACAGGCCTAAAGCCGCCGCCGAACACAGCCCCATGGTGAGCCGACTGATTTGGGTCATGCTGAGATCTCCTCGCTGCAGTTATTGGATGGATACCACTGGAGGCGGTCAGGCAATGAGATCACCTGTGAATGCCGCCAACCATGGCGAGACGCTACCGATGGGATCCGGTCACTCAAGACCGATCTGTTCCCCGATCCTTTTGTCACCCGAATGAAACGGTCCTGTAATGCCCATTTTTCAACGGCACTCCCCCGCCCCGGTGGTGGCGGCTACCTGTGAAATTCCCGAGGTGTGGTGTTGTTGCAATCAGTTCTTGCAGAACACGTTGCCAGGCAACCTATCCGGGGCTCAGCCGTAAAGGAGTCCGAACCTAACTTCGGATGCATCCCCCAAACGGGGCACCACTTACATCGGCGGCCGGTCCCGGATATCAAAGACCTCCACCAGACCGGAGTCTGCCCAGCGCCCGTCCTTGGGACGTTCCTGACCGCGGGCCTTGGACACATACAATCGTCGTCCATCGCCTGAAAAGCAGACGCCCGTGATCCGATGTTTTGCATCCAGAGCCTGGAGCTTCCGGCCGTCGGCCGCAGCAAAAAGGGCCAGGTTCCACGACCCCTGGAACAATCGTCCGGCCATCACGAAGCGGGAGCCGTCCGGTGAAAAGGCCAGGGTCTCCATCAGGCCCTGCCCGCTTTCCCCATCATGGGTCTGGTCCAGCCGCCGCCCCGTCCGCCAGTCAAAGCGCTGCCAGCGCTGCACCCCATTGCCGGCCATCGGATCGCGCATGGGGCCCATGCCGCAGACGTAGAGATCCGCTCCATCGGGGCTGAAAGCCATGGCGAAGATCCCTCCAAGGAAATGGTGGCTCTTGATGATGCCCCAACTGGTGAGGCCGTCGTCGGTCCACTCGCTCACCAGGCGATCCTCGTCCCGGTCCCACACCCGGACGGTGCCCATCAGGTTGCCCGCCGCCACGTGCCGGCCATCCGGCGAAATCGCCACCGCCTGCACCGGGGGCACGTGCCCCCACGCCCGGTGTCGCGAACCGTCGGCGACGTCCAGCACCACCACTCCCGGCTCACCTCCCGGGGCCGGCTCGTAGCGATACCCGCCGGCCTCGTAACGCCCGGTTCCGGACACCACCCAGCGGCCATCCCGCGACACCGCAAGGTCCCAGGACCAGAAGTCGTGAGCCCGGACGTCGCGCATCACCGCGTTCGATTCAATGTCATGCCACAACAATCGGCCGTCATAGCCGCCGGAGATCACCCATGGGCGTCCCGGCACCCGCGCCACGCCGCTGGCATAACTGGAATGCCAGCCCAACAGCGACCGCTCGCCCGACGTCGCGGAGACGCGCACCACCGAACCATCCTGGCAGGCGGCAAAGATCGTGGCACCGTCCGGCGCGACCTCCAGGTCCAACACCGGCGTCGCGAACGTGAACTCGCCGGACTTCTCGATCACCAGCGGTTCGGGGTCGTTGTTGGGCGCATCCGTCATGGCAGCCTCAGGCAAGAAGGTCCCGGATCGGCTCCGCTCGATCCTCCACACGGTGAAAGCTGGGCAGCTCCGGCAGATCGTAGGGCGCGTACGGATCGAGCCCCAGTGCCGTGAAGATCGTGGCGAACAGGTTCTTTTCGTCGAAGGCCGGCCCCTCCACCTCGACCCCGTCCGCATCGGTCGCCCCCACCACGACGCCGCGGCGCATCCCGCATCCGGCCATCGCGAGGGACCAGGCGTTGGGATAATGGTCGCGTCCCCGCGCCTGATTGATCCATGGCGTCCGCCCAAACTCTCCCATCAGGACCACCAGCGTGTCGTCCAGCAGGCCGCGCACCTCCAGGTCGGTGATCAGGTGAACGATCACCCGGTCCAGTTCCGGAACGAGCATCTGGTAGATCTCGTTGTGAAACACATGACTGTCCCACGGCATGCCATTGGCCACCATCACGAAGGGCGCGCCGTGCTCCACCAGGTGCCGTGCCTGCAGGGCATGCATCCCGAAGGCGCCCGGACCATACCGCTCACGATCCGCCTCCGGCAGCGACTCCAGATCGAACAGGTGGGCGCAGCTCATCAGCCCCTTCACCCGCTCGAACACCGCGTTTTGCGACGCTGCCGCCGCAGGGCGGCGCTCGTTGGCGTACCGGCGGTTGAAAAAGCGCCGCAGGGCGTTGCGCGCCTCCTGGTCGTCGGTGGACAAATCCGCCAGCCGCGCGGCGTGGTCCAGCCGGTACTCGCCGCCCACGCGCACCGGACCGTACTCCGCCCCGAGCCAGCCGGCCCAGTTCCCGGACTTGAACTCCTTGAACTCGTTGCCCTCCGGACACGGATCGAGCAGCACAAAGTTGGGGATCGCGCTGTCGAGGTGTCCCAGCTGCTGCGCCAGCACCGCGCCCAGGGTGGGGCGGACGAAGGGCGGACGCGGCGCCGCCCCGCGGTTGAGCAGGTCAATCCCCTGCAGGTGCTCGCTCTGGCTGGTCTTCATGCACCGCACCACCGCCAGCCGGTCCGCAATGCCCGCCGTGCGCGGCATCAACTCCCCGAAATGAACACCGGGAATCGCCGTCGGAATGCTCCGGAAAGGTCCACCCGAAATCCGACCCGGCTTGGGATCCCACGTCTCAAACTGGCTTGGCGCCCCGCAGAGCCAGAGAAGGATGCAGTGCTTGCCACGCCGCCGCGCCGCCGCGGCAAACGCCGGCACCGAAAACAGCCCCGCCCAGCTGCCCACCGAGACCGCTCCCGCTCCCGCCAACCCGGTGAGAAATCGCCGCCGGTGGATCGCGTGATCGGGCTGCCCGCATGACGCCCCGTGCGCTCTGGATGGGGAGGTGGGCTCGCTCATGGTCTCCAATTCCAATTCCAGATCCTTTAGCGTCAGTGGTTGAGCTGAAACTCCGCACTCGTGGTCAATGCCCACAGCAACTGCTTCACGCCCGCCCCGGCCGCACGCCCCGCCAGGTGCTCCGAGGCTTCCCGCAGTTCCACCGCATCCGGGTCGCGGCCATAGACCGCCCGGATCGCGCGCCGGGCCCGTTCCCTTGGCCCGGACACCTCGACCAGTGCCGTCGCAAGATTCCTCCCGGAAGGCTCGAACAATGAATCCACCTCCGGGGCGTTCGACAGGAACAGCGCCTGCTGAAGCGTCGGATGATATTCCGGCGCCAACAGGTCGGGAAACCGTCGCACAAACGTCCGCCGCAGCGTCCCGGGATCCGCCGGATCCCCCAGGACCTGCCGCAGCGAGGCCACCCATTGCTCGGCCGAAAGCGGCTTCTCCAGCGCCGCCGCAAAGGTCTCCGGACCCGCCCGCCATCCGGACGGCACCCGGGAGTCGAGCCGGTACCCTCGGGTGAGCACCAACGAGCGCACCAGGCGCCGGAGGTCGTGACCGTTGCTTGCGAAATCCGCCGTCAGCCAGGCCAGCAGGTCGGGATGACTGGGCGGATGCTTCGAATCCATCAGTTCCACTGGATGCACCAGCCCGCGTCCGAACAGCAGCGCCCAAACGCGGTTGACCATGGCCCGGGCCAGCAGCGGATTGCCCACCGTGACGGCCTCCGCCAGGGCTTCGCGACGGGAAAAGAGCGGGTACGCGGGCTCCACCACCGGCTCCTGGTCCGCCGGCGGCGGCACCCGGTAACGCGACGGATCATCCACCTCCTTCTCCCCATCCGCAGGCCACGGTTCGTCCACCCGGCGTCCGTGAAACAGGATCATCTGCGCCCGCTGCGACTCCTTCTTCAGGTTGGCAAACGAGACGAACCCGCCGATGGCCGATTCGGCGAGGCCGGGACCCGACGGGGTGTCCACGTTGCGCGTCCGGTTGAATGCGGCCACGAGACCCCAGTAGTGCGCCTGCAATATCTCCCGGGCGACCAGATGGTCGTGACACTGGGCACATTGGATCTGCACGCCGAACACCACCGGAGCAAGCGCCTCCGCCATCGCCTGCGCATTGTTCTTCCGCTCGTAGAGATACCACGCCGCGCCCCGGTCCGCAGGCGCCGGACGTCCCCGGATCAACTCGCGGACGACCGCATCCCACGGCCGGTTCTCCCCAAAGGATCGTTCGAGAAACTCGAACCAATGGTGATCCCGCCGCTGCTGCTCGACCTCCGGACCCCGCCGCCCCATGAGGACGACATCGAAGACTCCGGCCAGATGGCGCGCATGCTCCCGACCCGACAGCAACCGGTCCACCAACCGCCCCCAACGGCCGTCGCACGAATCCCGAAGAAATTCCTCAATTTCCGCTTCCGCAGGCACCCGCCCCACGAGATCGAGATGGAGGCGGCGGACCAACGTCCGGTCATCCGCCGGCTGGGTGGGGACCACTCCGGACTGTTCCCAGCCCCGCTCGAGATACCGGTCAATCGCCTCGTGCGCCATCAGTCCCTCCGGAGGCCGCCATGCCGGCTCATCCACCCGCGCCGGAATGCCATCCGTGTTCCCGCCCGATCCGCCCGAAGCGGCATCCCCAACAACCGGCTTCAGGCTCTCGATCCAGGTCCGAACCACGCCAATCTGCTCGTCGGACAATTGACCCTTGGGCGGCATGTGGGGGTCGGCGCCCGCGGACAGCACCGCATGCAGCAAACTGTCCTCAATCCGGCCCGGGATCACCGCGGCACCGCGGTCCCCGCCGCGCAGGACCCCGGCAAACGTGCTGAGGTCGAGTCCGCTCCGGGTCTTGATGGGATTATGGCACTCCCCGCACCGCTCCTGGAGCAGCGGCGCCACGTGCGCGGTCCACAAGTCGTCCGCCACCGCCGTGCCCATCGCGCAGCACAACGCAATGGCCCGGACACAACACCGCATCATTAACAGCGTCGGGTTCCCCATGGAGACGGTTTCGCAATTGGTGGACGACCTGCGGAGTCTCCCCCTTCAATGCCCGGGGTTCAACCGTCCGCATTCGTCCGCATGCGCCATGGCCATCACCCCTGGAGAACCGCGCTCCGTCCCCCGGCCGTGTCAGATGGCGCCGAGCGGCCCGGCGCGCACCGGAAGCGGGAACCCCACCCGGCCCGCCCCAAGGGCGGACTGATAGCATCCCGACACCATCTCGATCGCCCAGGCGCCATTGCGGGCACTGCATTCCGGTTCGCGACCCGTGGCGATGGCGTCGAGCCAGTCCTCCACGGGCGCACGATTGTGATCCGCCGCCTCCATCGGCCCGACCCCGTCGAGCGGTGCCCACACTTCGGATCCGTCGCCGGTGGACCACGGCGGTGTTGTTCGCGTGAACACCGACGGCATCAGATCGCACTTCAGACGCGCCACACCGCGGCTGCCACGAAGCTCAATGCCCCAGTGCCCGGTGGTCTCGCGCAAGGCCCCGTCGCTCGTGAACAACCCCTGCACCCCGTCGGCAAACGCCAACTGGGCGCGCACCGTGTCGCCTGCGACCCAGCCCACCTCGTCCTTCACCCGGCGCCGGTCGGCAACCGTGATGTCGCGCCCGGAGGTCATGATGCGCGCCGACACCCAGAGGGGATCACCGGCGAAGAGGCGCATGAGATCGAAAAGGTGCGTGCCCAGCACGATGAGATCCTCACCACCGGCCCGGTGGTCCTGCTTGCCGAAGGCTTGCAGTTCCCGCAATGCGCCAATCCCGCCCCCGGCAACCCAATCACGGAGCCGGCGCACGGCGGGGCTCATGCGCATCGTGTGGGCGACGGCGACGCGGCGGTGGCATCGGTCCGCCTCGGCCAGCACGGCATCCGCCTCCTCACAGGTCGTCACAAAGGGCTTCTCCACGTAGCAGTGGGCTCCCGCCCGGAGACACGCCAGCGCCACCTCCGCGTGCTGGTCCGCATGCCGCATGGCAATGGACACCAGGTCCGGACGCTCCCGGTCGAGCAACTCGCGCCAGTCGGCATAGGCCCGGAGCGCGCCGGTCTCGCGAACCCGCCGCTCCCGCGCCGCTTCGACGGGATCCGCGACCGCCACCAACTCGATCTCCGGACGCCCGGCAAAGATGGCCTCGAGGCCATGGCCGTAGTCGCCGCGTCCCGTATGCCCGATGACTGCCGCACGCCGGGCGGGCACCGCGGCATCTCCCCCTGCGCACGCGACCGTGAACGCTGCGGCGGCCGAAATCAGGAATTCGCGTCGCGTCCGGAGACCGCAATCCGGCATCCCGGAAACCGGGGTCATGGGCCCGCCCCGTCCCGAAGCCCGGTCCCGTCGTGCGGCTTCAGGCGAGCAGTGCATGCACGACATTCCCATGCACGTCGGTCAGGCGGTAGTCCCGACCTCCATGACGGTAGGTGAGCCGCTCATGGTCCATGCCCAGCAGGTGCAGGATCGTCGCGTGGAAGTCATGCACGTGAACCCGGTTTTCCACGACGGTGGCGCCGATATCGTCGGTGGCGCCATACACCATGCCGCCGCGGACCCCGCCGCCGGCGATCCATGAGGAGAAGCAGGCGCTGTGATGTCCGCGGCCCTTCTCGCCATCCACACCCGGCGTACGACCGAACTCCGTGGTCCACACCACCAGGGTGTCGTCCAGCATGCCCCGGCGCTTGAGATCGAGGAGCAGTCCCGCGATCGGCTGGTCAATGTTGCGTGCGTGTTTCGCGTGATCGGCCATGTCCCCGTGCTGGTCCCAATTGTGACTGGAGCTGCCGTCCACCAACTCCACGAACCGCACCCCGCGTTCCGCAAGACGGCGACCGACGAGGCATTGCCACCCGAAGCCCTCGGACACCCCCCGCTGAAGCCCGTAAAGGGCAAGGGTTTCGTCGGACTCCCGCGACAGGTCAAAGATCCCTCCCGCCTCGGCCTGCATGCGGAAGGCGGTCTCGTAGGACCGGATCCGCGCGGCCAGTTCGCCCTCGACGCCACGGTCCTGCAGGTGGCGGCGGTTGTAGGCATCGGCCAGGTCGAGCTCCAGCTCCTGCAAGCCCTCCTGCGGGGTGCGACGCTCGAGGTTCGCAATCGGCTCCCGGCCCGGGATGACCCGCACCCCCTGATGGTCCGCAGGCAGAAAGTCGTTGTTGAAGATCTGCGTGCCGGCGTAGGGCATGTGCGGCGACAACACCACAAACGACGGCAGATTCCGGTTCTCGGTCCCGAGCCCGTAGCTCACCCAGGACCCGATGCTCGGTCGCGAGAAGAAGAACGAGCCCGTGTGAATCGCCAGGGTGGCCTGGTAGTGCTCGTTGTCGTCGGACTTCATTGAGCGGATCAGACAGAGGTCGTCCACCCGCTCCCGCAGGTGGGGGAAGAGGTCGCTGACCAGCGTGCCGCACTGGCCGCCCGGGCGAAACGCCCAGCCGGGGCGCAGCAGCCGGCGTTGCTGGTTCGACAGGCCGCCCCCGACGCCCATGGTCTTGCCGTCCGCCGCAAACAGGACCGGCTTGTAATCGAACGTGTCCATGTGGGACACGCCCCCGTTG
Organism: Verrucomicrobiia bacterium; assembly: GCA_019634635.1. Classification (NCBI taxonomy): domain Bacteria; kingdom Pseudomonadati; phylum Verrucomicrobiota; class Verrucomicrobiia; species Verrucomicrobiia bacterium. The sequence continues at coordinate 62,449 of JAHCBB010000010.1, read as the reverse complement.
GAAAAAATGAAAATCACCCGCCGGGCCCTTGCCGGATGATGCGGCGGCCTCGGAGCCAGCGGTCCGCCCGCGTCCGACTCAGCGAGCAGGTGCGACACGATCCCCGGCAGCAGGAGCGAGGTGCCCGCCAGGCTCTGGAGAACGGCGCGCCGGCGCATCAATGGTCGGGGAGGCTTCATGGGGTGCGATCAGTCAAGGTACAGGAATTCATTCAGCCGGAACAGGACCCGGACCAGCGACTGCCAGGCAGCGGCCTCGAGCGCGTCCTCCGACATTCCAGCGTCCCGCAACCGGGTCATTGCGGCGTCCAGATGCCCGCGCGCCGCGGCCACCTCCTCCGGGGTCGCATCGCGCCCGCAGGCCCTCCAGTGGGCTTCACGAATCCGCGATACCTCGTCGCCACCGGTGGCAACCAGCCGCCCGGCGAACCGCGCCGCCTGGTCATGAACCAGCGGATCATTGAGCAGGAAGAGCGCCTGCACCGGCGTGGTGCTTGCCAGCCGCACCGGAGTGCTCGCGGCCGGATCGGCCCCGTCGAAGGTCGCCAGCAGGGGATGGCGCTGAATGCGCTGGGTCATGAGATACACACTGCGCTTCGGGGTGTCGTACACCGCCTTGAACGGGTTGTGCTGGGTGAACTTCCATTCCGTGGACGGCGGGAACGGATGCGCCCCGCCCGGACTGAGGTCCAGGGTGCCCCCCAGCGTCAGCAGCGTGTCCCGCAGCGACTCGGCGTCGAGCCGCCGTCGCGGAAACCCGGACAGCAGCTCGTTGGCCGGGTCCCGTTCCCGCGCGATCTCGCAACGTGCCGAAGACTGCCGCCAGGTGCGCGAACCGAGGATCAGCCGGTGCATGGCCTTCACCGACCATCCGGACTCCACAAACCGGTGGGCCAGCCAGTCGAGCAGCTCCGGATTCGAGGGCGGACGCCCCTGGCGGCCGAAGTCATTGGGCGTGGGCACCAGGCCACGACCAAAATGGTGCAGCCAGATCCGGTTGACCATGACCCGGGCGGTCAGGGGATTCGACGGATCGGCGATCCAGGCGGCAAGCTGGAGGCGCCCGCTGGACGTCTCCCCCGGCGGCAGCGCCGCCCCCCCGAGCACGGTGAGGAACCGCCGCGGCACCTCGGCGCCCGGACGCGCCGGGTCGCCCTTTTGCTGGACCGCGACATTGCCCGTCTGCGATGCGTCCGCGACGGCATAGGCAAGCTCAAAGGGGAGTGGCGACAGCGCATGGTCGCGGGCGGCCTGCTCCGCCTCCCGGATCCGGGCCTCGACGTCCGGTTTGGACTCCGCCGGCGTTTCCTTCAGGGAATCCTTGAGCCGCTGCACCTCCCTCTCCAGCCGACGCTGCGCGGCATCGCGCGCCGCCCGCGCCGCCTCCGCCTCCGCCATCTGCGCCGCCGGCACCAGCGGCACCAGATCGCGCTGTTTCTGGTCGAGCTCGATTCCCGGCCAGGGATAACGCGTGCTGTGGAGGATCCCGTACAGCGCGTAATAATCCTCGGTGGTGATCGGATCGAACTTGTGGTCGTGACACCTTGCGCAGTTGATGGACAGCCCGAGAAAAGCCCGGCCGAGATTGTCGAGGGTGTCCTCAATCGTCAGATGCTGCGGATAATCATCCACACGGGATCCAAACCGCCGCGCATTCGCCAGATACCCGGTGGCGACGATCCGTCCAATCCACGAACCGTCCTCCGACGCCAGCAGGTCCCCCGCAAGCTGTTCGCGAATGAACTGGTCGTACGGCAGGTCCCGGTTGAACGCCTCGATCACCCAGTTGCGGTACCGGTACATCTGCGGGATGGGGAAGTCCGAGTTGTCCCCCGCAGTGTCCGCATACCGCACCACGTCCAGCCAGTGCCGCCCCCAACGCTCGCCGTATTGCGGCGATTCGAGCAACCGGTCCACGGCCGCCGTCCACGCATCCGGTGAGGGATCCCCGACAAATGCCCGGACTTCCTCCGGCGTCGGCGGCAGCCCGGTGAGGTCAAAGGTCACGCGCCGGAGCAGCGTGGCGCGGTTGGCATCCGACGCCGGCTGCAATCCCGCGGCCTCCATCCGCGCCAGCACGAACGCGTCCAGCGGACCCGCCGGCCAGTCGCGCCGCAACACCGGTGGCGGCCGGACGTCGGCCAATGGTCGCAGCGACCACCACGCCCGCGCCTCATCCCAGTGGATCTCGGACCGGGATTTCGCCGCGGCCACCGTATCGTCCATCCGGGGGTCGGGCGCCCCCTGCCGCACCCAGGACTCCAGGTCGGACACCACTTCGGGCGGGAGCCTGCCCTTGGGCGGCATGGTGAGGTTGGGGTCGGCATGACGGATGGCGCGAATGAGCAGGCTGGCGTCGGGCTCGCCCGGCGTCACCACGGGGCCGGTATCCCCCCCGCGCACCACCCCGGCCCGCGAATCGAGGAGCAATCCGCCCTTGAGCTTCGCCGCAGCGGCACTGTGGCATTCGTAGCAGTGCTCGGAGAGGACCGGGCGGATCCGCCGCTCAAAGAACGCGACCTGGTCCGGCGTGGGAAGAACCACGAACGACGGAACGTCGGGCTCGGGCACCGGACCGGTCCCCGCCCAGACCTCGATTCCCGAAAGATTGGCGGCGCCGTGTCCCGGACCCCTTGCCGCCACCGTCAGCGTGCGGTCCGACGCGGAAACCACCGCCGGCCAGGGCCCAAGGCGACGCCAGGACCCGGCGGCACCGCTGTGAAATTTCCCTTGGACGAGGCGGCCGTTGAGCAGCAGGTCGAACTGCTCGCTGTGGTTGTCCTCCCACACGTAGAGGAACACCTGATAGTCCCCGGGCGGCACCCCGTTGAGGGTGACGTCCACGGCACTGCCCCACCGACTGGAACGGATCATCGAGGCGCGCACGGCGTCGGTGGCGGGTCTCAGGGGGACCGCCTGGTTTTCGAATGCCATTCCCGCAACCACCAGGTTGGTGGTGTCGCCTCCCTCCCAGGCGCGCCCGTCAAGCACCAGCGGCGGCCCGTTGAGGTTGACCGCCCGAAAGAACGTCGCATCCGCGATCGCGGTGCCAGCCGCCGGTCCCGCGAGCACCACGGCCAGCGCTCTCAACACGGCGGCACCTCGGATGATGAATCGCGGCGGCTTCATGCCGGGGGTCGGTAGTGTCTCCAAGAAGGCGAAGTTGCCGGCAATTTGCAAGCCGGACACGGCAATGGCTTGGACGAAACCGTCGGCAACTTGGAGCAAATTGACCCGGCCCGATGGGGGACCGCTCTCCGGGCCCAAGGCCGGCCGCCGCCGCGGCGTCACCCGAAATCCCGATTCCCAACTCACCCAGGGACCTGGCCTCCCGCCCACGCGCCCAAGGTCAACGACCGGTCCACCGCAGGCTCGCCTCCACAGCAACACCCCGACACCCTGATGCCCCGGAATCCGTTGACCGCATGCCGCAAGATCCCTTCGCCACTGGCCACCAGTTCACCACCATCTTCGGGAGGCGCCTCATCCCCGAACTGCCCCTCATCGCGCACCGACCGTACTTGGTGGTCACGATGGCCGACCTGTGGCCAAAATTTTGCGCGCACTTCGATCGGCACTGCGCCGGGCATTACGAGGTGACCACACTGGAGGCAGATGCCCTCGAGCAGGATCTGCAGCGGCTGCCGTCCTGCGGCTCGGTGATTGGACTCGGCGGCGGCCAGGCGGTGGACGTGGCGAAGTTCATCGCGTGGTCCCGGCGCCTGCCGCTGTTCCAGGTGCCCACGGCCATGACCGTGGATGCCCCCTTCGGCCACCGGGCGGGCCTCCGGTTCGGCGGAAGGGTCCGCTACCTCGGCTACGCCGTGCCCGAGGCGGTCTATGTGGACTTCGACGTCATCGCCGCCGCCCCGCCCGCCCTCAACCGCAGCGGCATCTGTGAGGTGCTGTGTTTTCATACGGCCCACGCCGACTGGCGCCTGGCCCGGGACCGGGGGCGCACGGAGCCGCAATGGCCCTATGACCCGCAACTCGTCGGGGCGGCACAGGCCGTGCTCGGAACCGTGCTGTCCGGCCTGGAGGACATTCGCGCCGTCAATGAATCCGGAATGCGCACCCTCATGACGGCGATGCGCTGGGCGGGCGCGGCGTTCCACAATGCGGGTTGGAACCCGCGACCGATCGAGGGCGTGGAGCATTTCGTCTTCTACGCGCTGGAGTATTTCACCGGACGCAAGTTCATCCACGGCCAGCCGGTCTGTCTGGGGCTGGTGGTGGGGGCGCTGCTGCATGAAGACCGTGCGGACGAGCTCCTGAACGCGATCCACGGGGCCGGGGTGGACATCCGCCCCGAGGCGATGGGCATCACCTGGACGCAGGTCGAAACAGCGCTCGTGAACCTCCGGGCGTTCGTCCATGACACCGGACTTTGGTACGGCATCGCCCATGAGGCGGAGATCACGCCCGGGTTCGTGGCCGACCTCCGGCAGCGCATCACGTCGCGCTACGCGGACTGGCCGTCGCCCGCTCCCGGGAGCCGTCCGCCGGGATGAGCTTGAGCAGGGTCCGGGCGCACAGCCCGGCAAACCCGGGGTCGTTGATCGCACCGTCGTATTCAATCACCGGGATGTCGGACCGCAGGTGCTGCTTCCAGGCGGCAAAAAGCGCGGCATCTGCCTCAGGCCAGTGGAACGGCTGCCCCGGGGCGCTGATCACACTGATCCCCTTCAACGGCAGCAGGACGGTCACCGGGCCGATGGACAGGTTGCACCTGTCGGCCAGCAGTCGTCCAAGCTCCGCATTCTCCTCCGGCGTGGTGCGCATGAGCGTCACCTGGGCATTGTGCTGGTAGAAACGTCGTCCGCGAAATCGCTCCGGTACGCTGGACGGCTCGCCAAAGTTCACCATGTCGAGGCAGCCCGGGGCGAGGACCGCGGGCACCCCGCGCCGGGCCGCCGCCTCGCAGCGGGTCGGGCCCGCAGTCAGCACGCCCCCCACCAGTTCGTCGGCCCACTCGGTGGTGGTCACATCGAGGACCCCGGACACCAGACCACTCTCGATCAAGGACTCCATGGTGCGTCCGCCATTGCCCGTGGCGGCAAACACCAGGACTTCAAATCCGGCGGCCTCCAGGAGCTCCCGGGCGGCGGTGACGCATGCGGTGGTGTTGCCGAACTGCGATGCCACGATGACCGGGCGGTCGGCGGCGCCCTCCGGCACACGCGCCTCCACCATCCCGCAGATCGCCCCGGCGGCCTGGGCCAGCAGCCGGCGCGAGAGACGGTTCAGCCCGGCCACATCCACCACGCTGGGCATCATCACAAGATCCTTCACGCCCAGGTAGGGGGCCGTGTTGCCGCTGGCGAGGGTGGACACCATCAGCTTGGGCACCCCCAGCGGCAACGCCCGCATCGCCGCCGTGCCGATGGCCGTGCCGCCCCCGCCGCCAAGCGAAATCACGCCGTCCAACCGCCCCCCGGCATGCAGACGCGCAAGCAGAATCGGCGCCCCGCGCGTCATCGCCGCCACCGCTTCGCCCCGATCCCGGCGCGCGGCGAGGGCCGCAGCATCCGCACCCGCCGCGGCGGCCACCACCTCCCGTCCAATCTCCGGCGTCACCGTCGGCGCCTCCAGTGTGCCGACATCCACCAGCAGGGGAGTGTGGCCCCGCTGGCGGATCAGGTCCGCAACATACGCATGCTCCGCACCCTTGGTGTCGAACGTTCCGAGAACCGCAATCGTGGCCATGGCGTGGGACGAGCCTAGGGAACTTCCGCCCCCGGGGACAACCCCGCCGTCCCCCCGGTCACCCGGGCCCGCGCAGGGTCTCCCGAACCGCCTCCCAGGACGGCAGCGCGGCGTCCCGATCGGACACCACCGCGTCGGGCAGCGGCCATGGGATGGCGAGGTCCGGATCGTTCCACCGAAGTCCGCGGGCGAGCGCCGGCTCATAAACTGCGGACATCAGATAGGTCACCTCGCTGCCGTCCTCCAGACATTGGAACCCATGGGCGCATCCCGCCGGCACATAAACCTGCTGCGTTCCGTCTCCCGTGAGCTCGAACGCCTCCCACCCGCCAGCAGTGGGTGATTCCGGGCGGACATCCACCACCACATCCCAGATCCTCCCCGCGGCGCATCGGACCAGCTTGATCTCCGCTTGCGGCGCCGCCTGCCAGTGCAATCCCCGCAACATGCCGCGGCGGTTGGTGCGCGTCAGGTTCGCCTGTGGCCATCGGGTATTGAGCCCGTGCGCCGCAAATTCCCGCTCGCAGAAGGTCCGCGCAAAGAATCCCCGTGCATCCTCGCGCCGCTCCAGGTTGAGGACCCAGACGCCATCCAGTCGTGCGGGCGTGAACTGCATGGCCTCAGACGATGCGAACCTCCGGCAGCGGCACGATGAAATGGCCGCCCGCTGCGCGCCACGCCGCCTGCTGCGCGAGGATTTCGTCGGCAAAGTTCCAGGTCAGCAGCAGCGCATGCCGTGGCTCCCGCGTCAGCAACTCGCCAACGGGCAGGATGGGCAGATGGCTGCCCGGGGTCAGGCGCCCCTGCTTGGCCGGGCTGCGATCCACCACGAACTCGATCCAGTCCCGCCCGTCGCGTCCCAACCCGTAGAAATTCAAGAGCGTGCTGCCCTTCGCCGAGGCCCCGTAGGCGCACAACCGGTGCCCCTCCGCCCGCAGACGCTCCAGCAGGGCGATCAACTCGTCCCGGAGCCGATGCACCCGCGCAGCGAAGGCCTGATAGTAGCCGGGGCCACCCGCGCCCTTGTCCATCTCCTCGCGCCGCAGGGACGCGACCGTGTCGCGGACCGGATGCGCCCCCGAATGACCCAGGGACAGCCGCAGGGATCCCCCGTGGATGTCGAGACGTTCGACGTCAAACGCCTCCAGTCCGTGGCGTGCCAGCAGCGGCTCCACCGCGGTCAGCGTAAAATAAAACACGTGCTCGTGATAAATCGTGTCGAACTCGCCGTGCTCGACCAGATCGCAGGCATAGGGGAATTCGAGCACGACGCGTCCACCCGGCTTCAGCAGTACGGCCAGCCCGGCGACGAAATCGTTGGTGTCCGGTGCGTGGGCGAAAACGTTGTTGCCCAGGATGAGGTCCGCCGTTCCCTCCTCCGCGGCGATCCGGCGCCCGCAGTCTGCACCAAAGAACTCCGTGCGGGTCCGGATGCCCCGCTGCCGGGCGACCTCGGCGATGTTGCGCGCCGGTTCCACGCCCAGACAGGGAACGCCGGCCTCCACAAAGTTGCGCAGCAGATATCCGTCATTGCTCGCAATCTCCACCACCAGGCTGCCCGCCCCGAGCGTACACTCCCGCCGGTGGCGCGCCGCCGCGTCCGCGGCATGGGCCAGCAGGGCGTCGGAGACCGACGAAAAGTAGAGATACTCGGAGAACAATTCGGACGGCGGGATGACGTCGAGGATCTGCAGCAGCCAGCAGTCCCTGCACACCGCGACGCGCAGCGGAAACCGCGGTTCCGCGGCGGCAAGCTCCTCCGGACGCAACAAATGGTTGGCGAGAGGCTGCAGGCCGAGGTCCAGCACCGGCAGCCCATCGCCCGACCCGCAGGAACGGCAGACAAACGGATTCATGCGCGCCAGTACAGACGGTCGTCCAGTCGTCCCGCGGCCAAGTGCGCGCGCAGGGTGTGCAGACGCATCCAAGAAGATTGCCGGAATTCCGGATCCGAAAACTTCATCACCTCCAGGCCTCTTTGGAGCCCCGCCACCGCCGTCGCCAGATCCACGACAGGCTGATGGTCCGGCGCCAGCGTTCGGAATTTGGAGAAGTCCACCCGGTAGCTCCGGCGGTCGGGTGCCGCCGAGGCGTTGCACGACACCGTCACGCCCGGCAGTGCCACCGCGACCGCCGCAGCCAGATCGCGCACCTGATGATTCCAGCTGTCGGAACCTGCATTGATCACCAGGTAGTCGTGCCCGGCCCGCCCGGGCGTCGCCGCCCATTCGATGGCCCGGGCCATGTCGTCCACGTGGATGAGCGGACGCCATGGCGACCCGTCGCTCAGCACGGAAATGCGTCCCGTGGCCAGCGCGCTGGCCACGAAGTCATTCAAGACAAGGTCCAGTCGCAGCCGCTCACTCCACCCGCACGCGGTGGCAAACCGCAGGCACGTGACGCGGAATTCCGGTCCGGCCAGCGCCTCCAGATCACGTTCCAACTGCACCTTGCTGCGCGCATAGGCGGTCAAGGGGTCCACCGCCGAGGCCTCGCTGCGGGCGCCCTCGGCCGCCGCCCCGTAAACGCTGCAACTGGAGGCCACCACAAAGGATCGCACCCCGGCGGCCCGGGCCGCCCGGGCCAGCGCCACGCCGGCCCGGTGATTGATCTCGAGCGTCACCTCCTCGAACTGGCTGCCCATCGGGTCATTGGAGATGGCGGCCAGGTGGACCACCCCATCCACGCCCGCCAGCAAGCCCGCCGGCAAGCGGCGCAAGTCCCCGAAGTGTTGCATGTCGAGCCCCAGTTCGGGGGACACCGCCGCGCCCGTCAGGCAATGGGCGAAATATCCGGTATCGAATCCCACCAGCACGGTCTCGGGCCACACCGCTCGCAGGTGGCGGACGACGCCCGGCCCCACATAGCCCAGGTTGCCGGTGATCAGAATGCGCACGGCGCGGCACCCTGCCGAAGAACTCCCACCGCGGCAATCCGAAGCCCCACCCCCCGCCCCCCTCATCCTCTCCCCCACACCCCCGGTGGGAAGATCCCTCTGAGGCGCCCGTGGACTCCCCACAGCCCGGGATTGCAATGAAGCCAACGGCTCGTCAGGAGCGCCCCACCGGGGGGGAATCCGACATCAGGTGGACAGGTGGGTGGCCGGATGAGCTGCGGATCTTCCCTGGCGGCGTGAGGCCGCTACCCGGTGGGGTGAGGCCTTGACCCGGTGGGGTGAGGCTCCCGCCGAACCGTACGTGTCGCCGCGAGCCGGGCCTTTGGCGACCCCACGCGCGGCTCCGCAGAGCGTCCCCACCGGGTTGGTGAAATCCGACATCAGAGGGACAGGTCAAGGGTCCCGCGCGGGGGGAGTCGACAAAGGGACAGGTCAATGGTGGGCCCTCCCCCCACCCCCCCGGTGGGGTACGAAGATCCCTCTGAGGCGCCCGTGGACTCCCCACAGCCCGGGATTGCAATGAAGCCAACGGCTCGTCAGGAGCGCCCCACCGAGGGGAAATCCAACATCAGGGGGACAGATGGGTGGCCGGATGGGCTGCGGATCTTCCCTGGCGGGGTGAGGCCTTGACCCGGTGGGGTGAGGCTCCCGCCGAACCGTACGTGTCGCCGCGAGCCGGGCCTTTGGTGACCCCACGCGCGGACGGCTCCGCAGAGCGTCCCCACCGGGTTGGTGAAATCCGGCATCAGAGGGACAGGTCAATGGTGGACCCTGAGATGCGCCCACAAAACCCGAAGCCGCAGCCGAAGAAACGACTGGCTCACTCGCAACCCCAAAAGCACGCTGCAAAGCACGGGCCGAACTCAAATCGTTACAATTCGGGAACAACTCCCGCCGCAGCCGGAGCCACGCTTGCCACACCATGAAACTCGATTCCTGCGTTGCCGTCCGACGTCTCGCCCTTGCCATCTTGGTCCTCACGGCGGCCCCGGCCGTGCGCCCCCAGCAATCTCCTGAGAACGCCCCGGAAGTGGCGTCCCTCCAGGCGGCAAAACTCGCTGAAGAAGGGGACCACGACCTCGAGCGGGCGACCAAAGAATATCAGGCGGTCGTCAGCCGGTTTGATTCTCTTCGCCCTCAAGCCGCTGAAGCTCTGTTCCGGCTCGCGGAGGTGGCGACAAAACTCGGGAACGAGGAGCGCGCCCGGAGTCTCCACACCCGGATCATAACTGAGTTTGCCGACCTCAATGAACCGGCAACGCGCAGTCGTGAACGCCTTGCATCTGAGGCTCCGGGTCCACTGTTTTCCATGCCACCGGAACTGGCGGCACGCTACGGCCTGGTTAGAACGTTCGAAGGCGGGAACCCAGCAACAGCGCAAGGACAGGCACAGCCGCCGCCACCGCCGGTCACTGTGAACCTGACGGGAGGAAGGCTGGACGCGCTGGCGACCCTTCGCGGCGAAACGGCTCAGGTGTCCGCCCAACTGCGAAAAGTGCGACGCGAGTTGCAGGCCATTTCCATAGAGAACCCCAATGCGTTCCCCGCGTCACTGATTGAGGACACCGAAATGCTGACACTGCTCAAGGGATACGATGAGGCCCTAAGGAAGGTGGATGGTATGGCGGAGAATGTAACCCGAGAATATCGGGAGATGCACGTCAGTGCGATGAATAGAGCACGGTCTCAGTTTTTGCGTGGTCTGGAAATCCATCGGAGCCGGCTCGAATCGGCCCAACGAATCCTGACCGAGGAATTGGCCGCCTTGGAAAAGGAGATCCGTAAGGCCACCCCAAAATTCTAGCCCGGTTTCGCGCAACCGCCCTGTCACCGTTCCGCCCCGGATCCCGGGGAATGATGTCCAGCCCTTCGCTCCACCATCGCCGATTTCTGCTGCTCGCAGGCCTCGGGGCCCTGCCAGCCCTGTTGGTCCTCGCGCTGGGGATCCACGCCGTCCGACGGGAACGGGCGCTCGGCTGGATGGCGGCGCGCGACGATGCCGCGGCCCTCGCCGGACGCTGTGCCGCGCGGCTCCGGTCCGCATTGATGGACCTGACCCTGCCCAGCCGGGCCGACCTCGAGGCCCATGCTGCCAGCCCGGGTCCGCCGGAGGCCGATCCCGGCCTGCGCATCGCACACGCGCACGCCCACGCCACCGCCTGGTTTGTCAGCGACGGCTTCGCCCATCCCCCGCCCGTGATCCCGGCCGCGTCGTCCGGAGGCCCCCGCCTCGAGGCCCTTCAATTGCCCGGTCCGCTCCTCCGCGCATGGCATCAGGCCGCAAGAATCCCCCCCGACGCCCCGGCCTCCCGGCGGGTGACGGCCTGGCAGGCCGCTCTCGAAGCCGCCGCCGGCACGTCCGCCGAGGGCGTCCTTCGCCTCCACACCGCTCGCGCCCTCCTGGAATCCGGCTACCCCGAACCGGCATCCGCCCTGTTTCGATCGGTCGCCGATGCGCCGGCGGAATGGCCCGGCGAGACCGGCATCCCGACTCGGTTCCTCGCCCTGCGCGGGTGGATCCACGCCGCCGAGGTGGACGCGACCCCCGCCGCCGCAGCCGTCCGGGTCCAGTTGCTCGACCGCCTGTTCCATGAATCCCTGGTCCGGCGCCGGCTGTCCCCATCCCTGCTCGACGAATTCCTGCCGGAAGAGGCCCGGGCCATCGCCGCCTGGCGGGCGGTGGCTGCCCATCAGGACGAGACCCGCCGGACGATCCGGCGGTTCACCGACTTGATGTCATTGGACGGCGCCACCCATGAAGTCCCGGAGTGGCGATGGATCCCCGGGGAGGACCCCGGACTGCTGACCCGCCACGACCTGCCGGAGGGACGCTGGTGGTTGTTCCGCCGAACAACCCACCTGCACCAGGCACTGACACAGGTTCTGGCGGAACTTGAGCTGCCGGCACACCTCGCCGCCGCGGTCCGGGTCGCGGGCGAAGAGGCCGTGCCGCCGGGGGCCGGACAGGCGCTGCTGGGCCAGTCCGGGGACTCGGACGCCCCGACCCCACTGATCCGGGTTGCGCTGCACCTTGCCAACCCCGCCGGCCTCGACCGGGCCCTCGATCTTCGAACCCGCCGCATGGTCCTGGTGGCGGGCATCGCCTTCGCCCTGACCGCCGCAGCCTCGCTGGCGATCGTGTGGGCCTTCCGGCGTCAACAGCGCCTCGCGGCAATGCAGTCCGACTTCGTCGCCAGCGTCACTCATGAACTTCGGGCGCCCCTGGCCGCCGTACGGCTGATCGCCGAGGAACTGTCCGATCTGCCCGAGGCCGAATCGGCCCGGCGCACCGGCTATCACTCCCTGATCGTCCGCGAAACCGGGCGCCTCAGCCGCCTGGTGGAGAACGTCCTCAGGCACGCCCGGCTGGAGCGGGATGCGGATCCGATGGAACGGGCGCCCGTGGACCTCCGGGACGTCCTGCGCGCCACCCGCGACTCGATGGCACCCGCCGCCGTCGAACGCGACGTGCGGCTGCGCCTGCACCTGCCGCAAGAACCCGTGCCGGCCACCGTGGATTCCGGGGCGCTGCAACAGGTGTTGGGAAACCTGGTGGACAACGCCCTGAAACACGCGCCCCCGGACACCGAGATCGAGTTTGCCCTGGAACTTCGCGAGACGCCCATGGTGGCCGCCATTTCCGTCACGGACCACGGTCCCGGGATCCCGTCCGCCGATCATGCCCGCATCTTCGAGCCCTTCTTCCGGCGCGGCTCCGAGTTGCGCCGGGAAACCACCGGCGTCGGACTCGGCCTCGCCATCGCGCGCAGGCTCGTCACCGCCCACGAGGGCACGCTCCAGGTCTGCAGCGCGCCCGGTCGCGGCGCCCGCTTCACCGTCGTCCTGCCCCTGTCCCGATGAGCGAGGCCCCGCCGGATCCCGCCAAACCCCGCGAACGCATCCTGGTGATCGAGGATGAACCCGCGATGCGGACCATCCTCGCCGACTGCCTGGATCGGCGGGGCTACCGCGTGCTGACGGCTTCCAACGGGGTCGAAGGACTGCGTCGCGCCACCCGGGAGTCCCCCGACCTGATCCTGCTGGATCTGATGCTGCCGCAGCTGGACGGCTTCGCCGTGTGCCGGGAACTCCGGCGCCTGGAACTGCGGATCCCGGTACTGATCCTGACCGCCCGCGGCGGCGTGGACGATCGCGTTCGCGGTCTGGACCTTGGCGCCGACGACTACCTGATGAAGCCCTTCAGTCGCGACGAATTGCTGGCGCGGGTCCGGGCCCTGCTGCGCCGACGGTCCGAGGAGGGTCGTCCGCCCAAAAGCCTCCGCTTCGACACCATCTTCGTGGATCCCGCCGGACGGCGCGTCACGCGTGAGGGAGCGGAGGTGCCGCTGACGCCCAAGGAATTCGACGCCCTCTGGCTGCTCATGCGGTGCGCCGGCCAGGTCATCAGTCGCGAACGATTTCTGGACCAGGTGTGGGGCTGCACCGCCTTCCCGACCACCCGCACGGTGGACCGGCACATTGCCGGGCTTCGCCAGAAGCTGGAATCTGATCCCGCCCGCCCCCGGTGGATCCACACCCTTCATGGCGTGGGCTATGTGTGGGAGCGGCGCGAATCGCCGTAGGCCCAAAGTTCCCCGCGCCCCGGGGGTGCCCGGCGGCTTCGTCCCCCCCTATTCGGCGACCCGTCGGGAAAATGCCCCGCGAACCGGCGGGCGCCTCTCAGAATTCCGGTGGGGCGAACCTCCGGCGTACGCGGGTGGAGTCTCCACAGGCCTGGTCCGCGGTTGCGTGCACGTTGAAAACTCGCCCCAACCGGTTTGGGTCGTGGCTCTCTTGAGACGGGAGTTCCTGGACCGGGAGACTTTTCCGCCTCCTCCAAGAAATTGAGAGGCACTCCGAACAGCCGCCTTCCCAATTCCCCGCTTCCCAGGGCCGCGAGGCTTTCCTAGCGTCCCTCATCCAACGCGCGTATGCCGAAGACCCCGAAATCCTTTTTCCCGAAGATCGGGACGATCCGTTACGAAGGACCTGACTCCAGGAATCCGCTGGCCTTCAAACACTACAACCCCGAGGAACAGGTCGAGGGACGGGCGATGCGCGATCATCTGCGTTTCGCCGCGGTGTACTGGCACACGATGCGGGGGGTGGGCGGCGATCAGTTCGGCTGGGGCACGGCCCAGCGCCCCTGGGCGACCGGTGAGTGCAGCACGCGCGAGGCCATCGCCCGGGCCCAGGCCTTCTTCGAGTTCGCCGGCAAGCTGGGCATTCCGTTCTACGCCTGGCACGACCGGGATCTGGGATCCCACGGCCGCTCGCTGAAGGAGGCGCATGCCCAGTTCGACGCCCTCGGCAAGGAACTCCTCAAGCTCCAGCGCGACTCGGACATCCGCCTGCTCTGGGGCACTGCACAAAACTTCGCGCATCCCCGGTACATGCACGGGGCCGCGACGAGCTGCAACGCCGACGTCTTCTGCTTCGCCGCCGCCCAGGTGAAGAAGGCGCTGGAATGGACCCACGAGCTCGGGGGTGAGGGGTATGTGTTCTGGGGTGGACGCGAGGGCTACGCCTCCCTGCTGAACACCGACCTGAAGCGCGAGATGGAGCATCTGGCGCGCTTCATGCACATGGCGGTCGCGTACAAGAAGAAGCTCGGATTCCGCGGCCCCTTCTGGATCGAGCCCAAGCCCAAGGAGCCCACACGGCACCAGTACGATTCCGACGCCGCCGCCTGCCTGAACTTCCTGCGCGAATACGGACTGCTGGAGCACTTCCAGCTGAACATCGAGGTCAATCACGCCTGGCTCGCCGGCCACACCATGGAGCATGAACTGGAGGTCGCCGGGGCGGCCGGTGCCCTGGGATCCATTGATGCCAACATGGGCGACTACTTCCTCGGATGGGACACCGACCAGTTCCCGACCGATCTGTACCTGACGGCGAAAACCATGCTCACCGTGCTGAAGTACGGCGGGTTCACGCACGGTGGGGTGAATTTCGACGCCAAGGTGCGCCGCGAGAGCTTCACGTCCGAGGACCTCTTCTATGCGCACATCGCCGGCATGGACACCTTTGCCCGCGGCCTCAAGATCGCGGCCCGGGTGCGCGCCGACGGACGTCTGGACGCATTTGTCCGAAATCGGTACCGCAGCTGGGACAGCGGCATCGGCGCAAAGATCGAGGCAGGCAAGGCGACCTTCGCCGACTGCGAGCGGCACGCCCTGGCCCTCGGCGACGTGCGCGACCTCGAAAGCGGACGGCAGGAACTCCTGGAGGCGATTTTCAATGAGTTCATCTGACTCGCGACGCCCCCGTCAACCTGCCGAAGCCGCGCCCTGCCCGGGTCGCTTGACGCCCGGGGCATCGCACGCGAGGAGTCCATGGTCATGAAGCTGACCTGGAAGGACTCCGATGAAATCGCGTGGGCATTGATGGACAAGTTTCCGGATCAAGATCCGCTCAAGCTGAGCTTTCCAAAGTTGCACGCGATGGTCTGCGAACTGGAGGACTTCTCGGATGCCCCGGGGGCATCCAACGAGAAAATCCTCGAGAACATCCAGATGGCGTGGCTTGAGGAACGTTCGTAACCGCAACCCCGCTTCGGGGGCTTGCGATGCGGGACCACGCTGGCGACCGGTGCAGCGACCGCTCCGGCAAATCCCGGCATCGGCATGGTAAAGGCCACCCACAAGGGAGGCGCCTTCAGGGAGCCGGAGCCGGAGCGGGGGAGGGCGTCGCCGCGTTGCGCGCCTTCGCCGCAGCCACCTGTTCGGCCAGTTGACCAAAGCTCACGCGGTCCGTGTTGTTCCTGCCGACGTGACGAAAAATCTCCTTCCCGTCGGGATCGAGCAGGATGAGGGCGGGATAGTGAACGATTTCGCCGTGGAACCGGTAGCCGTCCGGAATCCCGTAGGCCCGGGCGAGGGCCGCCCCGGCATCGCGATAAATGATCGGGGCCGACGGAACACCGTCGCCAAGGCTGTTCATCCAACGTTCGATATCCTCGACGCTGTCCGGCTTGAGAAAGACCTGAACGACTCCCTCCAGCTCTCCGGAACGGCGGGAAAATTCGCGCACGTGTCTCAGGCAGATCGGACACTCCGTCTTGAGGAGGAAATGGAGTGCCACGTACGAGCCCCGGGCGGCGGCCAATTGGAACGTGCTTCCCGCCGGCACGGAGGGAACGGCGAAGTCCTCCGGAGACGCCGCCCGCGAGGGCCCGGCAGCCAGGCAGAGGATGGTCAGGAGCATTCCAGAATACGGTTGCCGGCCATGCCAGCGAACCGCCCTGGGCGGCTTTGCCGCAGGTGACGGGCAGGGATCGGCAGGGGTGGGACGCAGGACAGATTTTAGGGACATGCAGGGATGGGTCGGTCTCATCGCCGATGCATTACTGGAAACGGCGGCGGCGTCCGCTCCGTTCCCGGGAGCGGGATCCCGCGGTAGGGATGGGCTCCGCACGTCCGATATTTGCTCCGCCGGGTGCGTGGAGTCATTGCGGGGATCGGGGGAAGCGCCCGGGTGATGAAGCGTCACGCGTTCCCCGGCACTCGTCCACAATCGCGACGGAAGCGGTCCGGGCCGCCGGTGGAACGTGGTCCCTCCCGACCGGGAGGGCTGGCGTGCCGACAGCCCCATTCAGATCCGGGACCACGAGGTCCCACGTCACCGTGCGGCAACCCCACCCATTGCAGGCGCGGACCTGATCGGGGACCGCGACACGCGGTCCGTCCCGGCGATTGGATAGAACGGCTCAGATTTTCGCGGGCCCTGCATTGTCACTCTCCGTCCCTCGCCCTAGCCTGCGCCGGTTTAATGAATGATTCCTCGCCGCAAACCAAGAGCGGTCGCGCAACCCCGCGGCCCGCGCGGTGTTGTGTTAGCGGGCGCCGCCGCGAAGGCGTCCTCTCCGCAATGATTCTCCGGTTTGGTCAACGTCCACTGTGGCTGATCGCCTGTGTGGCCCTGGCGGTCCTCCCTGCCCTTCCGGTGCGCGGGGCCACGCAGGATCCCGCGGCCTCTTCGCTCAACTGGGTGGCATCATCCAACCGTGTGGATGCCCGGATCAGCGGCTGGCCGCTCACCCGGGTGCTTGGGCGCATCGCAGAGGCCACCGGCTGGGACGTCTACGTGGAACCGGGAACCGACCGGCCCATTCACGCCACATTCTCGGACCTGGCACCGCGCCAGGCCCTGACCCGGCTCCTCGGCGGTCTCAACTTCTCCCTCCAACCCCAGGCTTCCGGTCCTTCCCGTCTGCTGATCTACCGGACGGATCGCGACCAGGCCACCCGCCGGATTGCGATGCCCCCGAGGGCGGGGCGCATTGTCAACGAACTGATTGTCCGCCTTAAGCCCGGCTTCAAGGGATCCATTGAATCCCTCGCCCAATCCCTGGGCGGCGTGGTGGTGGGCAAGTTGGCGTCGGCCAACGCCTACCGCCTGCGCTTCGAGACCCCGGAGGCGGCCGAGGCAGCCCGCCGCAAACTGGAGGCGCTGCTTGAGGAGGTGGCCGCGGTGGAAAACAACTACCGGTGGGAACTGCCCGCGGAGGCTGCGTCCGACGTCGCGACACCGGCAGCGGCGGCGGGCGGCACCCTCCAGCCCCGGTTTGCCCCGGATGGCGAACAGCTCGTGGTCGGGATCATTGATACGGCCGCGCAACCGCTCTCCAACGGTCGGGAGGCTTTTGTGCTGTCCCGGACGGACATCGTGCCCGGACAGCCGGCCGACGAGGGGATCTGGCACGGCACGGCCATGGCCGAAACCTTCCTCAAGGGACTGGAGATGGCCGACAACTCCGAGGGCGGGTCCACCGTTCGCCTCCGGTTGTACAATGCCTACGGGGGCAACGAGGCTGCCACGACCTTTGACGTGACCCAGGCGGTGTTCCAGGCCGCGCAGGATGGCGTGTCCATTCTGAGTCTGAGCCTCGGTGGCCCCAACGGAAGCCCCCTGCTGAGCGATGCCCTCGGCTCGTTCGTCAATCAGGGCGGACTGGTTTTCGTCGCGGCGGGCAACCACGGTACGGATGCCCCCTTCTTTCCCGCAGCGGATCCGGCAGTCATCGCCGTCAGCGCGATCAACCGTGACGGACAGCGCATGCCCTGGGCCAACTATGGCAGCTATGTGGACGTGGGCGCCCCGGGCACGAGCGTGGTCCCCTTCAATGGCATGAACTGGGTGGTGAACGGCACGTCTCCGGCGACCGCGCTCACCGCGGGCATGGGTGCCGGCTACGCGGCCCGCACGGGCAAGCCGCTGGCGGATGTCCGCACGGCGATTCTCACCCAGATGCCCTTTAATCCCTGACCGCGCAGGGAGGCCCCGCCGATGGAGTCCTCCAAAACGAAAGCGGGCCGGGGCGAGGGATGGATTCACCCCGCTCCCGGCCCGTGAGCCTCCAGGCGGTGGGTTCAGAGTCCCTTGGCAAGGATCAGCTTCACCAGGTCCCCGACCCGGTTGCTGTAGCCCCACTCGTTGTCATACCAGCTCACCAGCTTGAAGAACCGCTTGTTCAGCTCGATCCCCGAGCCGGCGTCAAACACCGACGAGGCGCTGCTATGGATGAAGTCGCTGGACACCACCTCGTCCGAGGTCCACTCGAGAATCCCCTTCAGGTAGGTCTCGCTGGCGCGCTTCATGGCGTCGGAAATCTCGGCATAGCTGGTGTCCCGGGTGGTTTTGACCGTGAGGTCCACGACGGACACCGTCGGGACCGGAACGCGGAACGCCATGCCGGTGAGCTTGCCCTTGACCTCGGGGCAGACGAGCGCCACGGCCTTCGCGGCGCCGGTGGTGCTCGGGATCACGTTTTGCGCCGCGGTCCGTCCGCCCTTCCAGTCCTTGCGGGACGGACCGTCCACCGTCTTCTGGGTCGCCGTGTACGCATGCACGGTGGTCATCAGCCCCTCCTCGATGCCAAACCCCTCCTTCAGGAGCACGTGCACGACCGGCGCCAGGCAGTTCGTGGTGCAGCTGGCGTTGGAGATCACATGATGCTTGGCCGGGTCATACTTCTCGTGGTTCACCCCGAGCACGACGGTGATGTCCTCGTTCTTCGCCGGAGCGGAGATGATGACCTTCCGGGCTCCGGCGGTGATGTGGCCGTAGGCTGACTTGGGGTTCGCCTTGTCGGCGTCGGTGAACAGGCCGGTGGACTCAATCACGATGTCCACGCCCATCGCCTTCCACGGCAGCTCGGCCGGGGTGCGCGCGCTCACCACGTGTATTTCGGCACCGTTGACGATCAGGATGTCGTCGTCGGTTTTGTCGGGTGAGGACTTGCGGCTGCCGACCGTCCCGGAAAACCGGCCCTGAATGGAGTCGTACTTCAGCAGGTAGGCCAGGTTGTCGGCGGGAACGATGTCCCCGACGGCCACCACCTCGACCTCGCGCCCCACCAACCCCTGCTCCACCATCGCCCGGAACACGAGACGCCCGATCCGACCGAACCCATTAATCGCAACTTTGACAGCCATAGTTCTTGATTTCGTTGAGCCAAATTGTCCGTAAACAGAACCGTCAGCCTATCGGTGGAGCCGGTTGGGTCAACGGGTTTTCTGACCCCGTCCGACGAGCCACAACCGAAAACAGGTCCCCAGCGTTCTCCATTGAACGGGGGTGCGCCGGGCCGTCAGACGCCGGAGCCGGAAGGGATCACCGCCGGATTGATTCAGCCCGGGTGCCGTGGTGCACGCCGTTTCGTAACCCGCCTCGGCCACGGCATCCCGCACCGCCGGGTTCCAGTCGCCGTACGGGTAGCAAAAGTGCCGGACCGGAACGTTGAATTGATCCTCCAGCATCGTTTTTGAGGCCCGAATCTCCTCGCGGGCCTCGTTCAGGGGAATCTCTGTGAGCCGTGGGTGCGTGCAGGTGTGCGCCCCGATTCCGTGTCCCGCGGCCAACCATTCCCGGACCTGGACGGCATCCATCAACCGCTCCGACACCTCGCCCTCGCGCTGCTCCCATTCATTGGAACGGCCGAGCAATCCGGGCACCAGGTACTGAATTGCCAACATTCCCTGCGCCCGCAGCGGCTCGAGTCCGAGCCGCAGCACATTCTCAAAACCATCATCAAACGTGAGGACCACCTGGCGGCCGGGATTTCCGGCCGCTCCTGGCCCCCCCCCCGGCTCCACCGAGCGAAACCCCGCGTCCGCCAGCTCCGCCAGCTGCCGGTGAAATAACGCGGGATCCACGTACAGACCCCGCAACCGGGTCCGTGGGGGACACCGTCCCAGCTTGTGGTACATGAGCACGGGAAGCCCGCCCCCCAAGAACCAGTTCGCGAACAGCGCCAGCGAGGTGTAACAGCCGGGCACTCCGGACGCCGGATCCGCATGGCCGTCCGAAGCATCCATTCCAGGGTGCCGCAACATCAGAGAGGCCATGGACCCGGTGCCGGACGAATCCTCGACTCCGTGCAGGCTTCGAGCCAGTCCATCAGGGCGAAGCGTTCTGCAGATCCCCGAAACCACATCCGGCGGCGGTGGACCGCCTCATCCTTCATGGACAGCACGCAATGGAGCGTACCCCAGAGGGGGATCCGCTCAAGCGCGCTGTGGTCGGCCAGCACTTCCCCCGGGAGCCATGAACGCAGAAAGGTCCGCGAGGCGCGCCAGCCCCCGCCTCATGGCCTCAAGGCAATCACCGCCGAAGCAACTCCCGATAGAGCTCAAGCATCTCCCGCGCATACCGGTCCAACGACATGCGCGACGCGACCCGTTGATGGACGGCGTGCCGGAGTTCCGGGGACGGCGGATCCGCGGCCGCCACGCCGGCCATCGCGGCGGCCAGTGCGTCCACATTCTCGGGAGGCACCAGACGGCCGAGTCCCCCGATTTCAAATGCTTCCGGAATGCCATCAAGGGACGAGGCGATCACTGGACGCCCGCACGCATGCGCCTCGATGACCACTCCGGGCATCGCCTCGGTGCCAATCTGGGGATGCACCATGCAGTCCAACGCATTCATGGCCGTCGGCATGTCACTACAGTGACCCGGAAGCGAGGCGACGCTGCCCAGCCCGAGCCTGCGAATATCCGCCTCCAGGACCGGGCCGAGACTGCCGCGACCCAGGATCACAAACCGGGCGCGCGGCACCGCCGGACGAATGCGCGCAGCGGCCGCAAGGAATTCCCGCTGCCCCTTGCCCCGCGGAAGCGTGAAGCCACCGACGACACCAAACACAAAGTCGCCGGGTTCGGCTCCCCACTGCTGTCGCATCGCCCCTACCGCCGGGTCCGGGGATGGCGCCGGACAAAACCGGTCCAGCTCGAACCCGCCATATACGACGAGAATTTTCCGGGCATCGCCGCACATCGGAGGACGCCAATGCCGCTCGACCTCCGGGGACTCCGGATCGGCATGCCCCTCCGTGAGCACCCTGGCCACGAAGTGCGAGCAGGCCACCAGGGCATCGCATTGTCCCAGCACGAATCGGCGTCCGGGCCACGAACCCGGGCTCTTGGCCAGATGTCGCGACAACACAAGACGCGGGCGTTTCCCGGACAGCCGGGTGGCCAGGATGGCCGGCCAGTAGTCGCGTCCGTGGTGGGCATGGACGACGTCCGGACGCCACCGCCGGATCCAACGGGCGACCACGGCGATGTAGCGCAGCTTGATCGGGCCCTCGGCGCCGGTGTCGTGGAGGGCGACCCCCAGGCGTTGCGCCTCGGCGGCGAACTCGCGCCCGGCCGGGCCCGCGATCCGGACGTCCACGCCCGCGCGGTGCAGTCCGCCGGCCAGCTTTACGCACTGGTCATCCGTGCCGCCTCCGGTCAGGAGGGTGTTCAATTGGAGCACGCGCAGGGGCATCGGGACAACGCCGTCACGCCGCGCTCCCGGAATTCAGCCGCAACGCCATCGGCCGGGTCACCCAACCTCAGCCCTGCCGCCCGTGCAAGCTCCGGCGGTTCCGCGAGCCCTCACGGCCTTGACACCCTTTTTAACATGGCCAATCTAGCTTGATGAAAGTAGCCACGGTAACCGAATCAAAAAACAATCTGAGCGAACTCCTCCGGGCGGCCAAGGCGGGCCACGGCGTCCTGATCCTCGACCGCGACGTTCCGGTGGCACGCTTGGAGCCGGTGATCGCCAACACGCTGCCCGAGGACCTTCGGCTGGCGGCCTTGGAGCGTGAGGGACTCATCCGCCGCCCCCGACAGGCGGGATCCATCTTCGAACAGCTCCGGGCACTTCCGGCGCCGCGACTCGAACCGGGCCGGAGCGGCGTCAACGCCGTGATCGCGGAACGCGAGGAGAATCGGTGAAGTTTTGGGACACCTCGGCCCTGGTGCCCCTGATGGTCCAGGAGCCCGCCACCACGGCCCGGGAGCACCTCCTCCGATCTGACCTCACCATTTTGGTCTGGTGGGCAACCGCGGTGGAGTGCGCCTCCGCCCTGCGGCGACTGGTCCGGGAGGGGGCGTTGCGTGCGGCAGACGCGGAGGCCGCCGAAGCGCGACTGCGCCAGTTCGAACAATTCTGGGTGGCGGTGGAGCCGGCGGATCCTGTCCGCAGGCAGGCCGCTCGCCTGCTCCGCATCCACCCGCTGCGCGCGGCAGACGCGCTTCAGCTGGCCGCAGCCCTGGTCGCCTGCCAGCATGATCCCCGCACCCTTCCGTTCGTCTGCGCCGATGACCGGTTGGCTACCGCCGCCAGATTGGAGGGGTTTGATGTGTTGACCTGACCCGATCCGGTCCAGGTCGCCAACCGGTCGATCCTTGTCGGATCAGGACTCCCGGCCCACGCTCGTGGACGGAGGAACTCATGCTTGCACCCGGTCGCCCTGTTTCACGTCGCCGCTTCCTGCGCCAGGCCGCCGGCGGGGCTGGTGCCATGGCAGGCGGCCTCTCCTGGTCCCAGCCGGCGGGGGACCGTCCCGTCCCGTCCGAGGGGGTACGGGTGCTGCTCCCGCGGGACCGTGTGCCGGTGGGCCTCATCATTGACGACTCCACCTGCCTCGTGAACCTGAACCGGTTCGCGATGCCGCAGTTCGACGAGGCATTCGGATACGCCAATCCGGCGTATCACCGCGACTGGCGCGAGTGGCCGGTGGAGATCCCCGACCGGTTTGTGCGCACCTTCGCCGAGTGGTGCGCCACTGAGGGGGTGAAGGGCAAATACAGTGTCGTGCCCCAGCCTGCCTGCGTCGGACGACTTGACCGCGGGCTGCCCGGCTGGACCCGCCGCGAGCTCGACGAGTCCCTGGACCTGTTGCGCACCACGCTCGCGCCGAACTGGGATTTCCATCCGGAAATGGTCACGCACACGCGGGTCATTGACCTGCGCACCGGACACCCCTTCCCGGAGGTTTCGCTGCGCACGATGGAGAACTGGGAATGGACCACGGGACGCAGCGCGGACGAAATCGCCGCCTACCAGGCGTATGCGCTGCGCATCCTCAAGGAGGTCGGACTCCACTGCGAGGGGGTCACCACCCCGGGCGGCTATGGCACCCGCGCTCTGCCACAGCTCGCCGAGGCCAGCCTGCAGTCGGTCCGGGAGGTCTTCGGGGCCGAAATCCCGCACTACTTCCGGCACCTGTACGATACGGGTGACGAAAGCGTTGCGCCGCGGGTGGAACTCGCGGCCGGACTTCAGGGTCCGGACCCGCGCTGCGTTGTCAGCATGATCGCCTGCACCGGCGACTGGACGGGCGGCTGGGACAACTCGGAGCCGGAGGGTGCCGACCGCTTCATCACTGCCGACGGGCAGGCGGGCCGGCTGGTCGAGGTCATCGGACGGGGCGAACCTGCGATGATGCTCGCCCACTGGACAGGATTCTATTTCAACGGGCTGCACACCGGGTTTCATGTCTTCCAGGAAGTCGTCCGACGGCTCAAGGAGCATTACGACCACCTGCACTGGATGAAGCTCAGCGAGTTGTCCCGGTACTGGGCGGCACGTGAGCTGACCACGCTGACGCACCAGACCGGCGCTCTCGCCCTGCACGCGCCGTTTTCCTGTCCCGACCTCACCCTCCGCTGGAGCGCCATGCCCACCGGCCCGTTGAAGCTGCGGCGCGCCGGCGACGTGGTGCCCTTGCGGGAGGTATCCGGACCCCGCCTTCTCGAGCGCAACACCTGGTGTCGAAACGGGCCGGAGATGACCGCCTGCCTGGATCTTCCGCGGGGCAGGTCCCGGCTGGAGTGGGAGTGATGATGGGATGCATCCGCGGGAGCTGGCGGAGGCCGCACCGCCGGCTGTGAAATCGAATCCGGTGATGACGAGCCCCCCGGCGACATGGCACGCTCCACCCCATGACCGCGGAATCCTGTCGAAGGCCCGGGGCGCGCGTGGCGCTTGCGTTTACGCTCATCGAGCTTCTCGTGGTCATCGCCATCATCGCGATTCTTGCCGGCATGCTGCTGCCGGCGCTCGGAAAGGCGAAGATGCGCGGGGTGACCGTCCGCTGCCTGTCCAACCTGCGCCAGATCGGTGTCACGATGGCGATGTACACCGGGGATCACCAGGACCGCTTCCCCTACTCGGGGCGCGCCTGGCCGCACATGCCCTTCGTGGATCTGCTCCACCTCTTCAATCCCTACATCAGCACCAACAACCGGTCGTTCTACCTGTGCCCCGGCGACAAGCCACCCCCGTGGAACGTGGCCTGGGTGCGGGTCCATGGCGCGGGCAACGGGGGCATCCGGACCAATGATCTGCTCTTCGGCAACTCCTACTATTACTATCACCAGTTCTACAACGACGACCAGGGAGCCCGCCTGACGCAGCGACGGACGACCGAAGTCGGCTCCCCCTCCAAGAAGGCCATCACCAGCTGCTTTGCCGAGCCCGAATTTGGGAATGCGTTTGACCGGAATCTCGCGCACGGGCGCGGGGGCTGGCCGCTGCTGTTTGTGGACGGCCACTCCGAGTATGTGAAGACCAACCGCATGAACCGCACCGCACCATACGGCGAGTTCAATCTGGACTGGACGATCGGGGGCCTGCGGACCGGCGAGGACCTCAAGTAACCCTGCGGCACACGACAGGAACCGGCGACCCTCCCATGCTGAAGCACTCCCTGATTCATCCGGAGATCAATGCGGTGCTGGGCCGTGCCGGCCACCATTCGCGAGTGCTGATCGCCGACGGTAACTACCCGGCGGCCACCAAGAAGGGGCCCAATGCCACCGTGGTCTCGCTGAATCTGTCGCCCGGGTGCGTCACCGTGCTCCAGGCGCTCCGTGCGGTGCTCGGCGCGGTGCCCGTGGACGAGATTCACACGATGGGCATTCCGCCAGACGATCCGTATGCCGCGTACGGCGAGCCGCCGGTCTGGGCCGAATTCCGGGCCGAAATCGCCGCCGCCGGTCTGGGCCTGTCGCTGGCACCAATCCAGAAGTGGGATTTCTACCGTGCGGTGGAGTCGCCGGACCATGTGCTCACGATTCAGACCGGGGACCTGTCCCTGTGGGCCAATGTGCTGCTCACCCTTGGCTGTCGCACGGCGTGAGCGCCCGTGCTTGACCTTCCCCGCCCACTGGCCATGGTTCCCGGCTCGCCTGTCCGCAGGCCTGCCCTTATGTTGCACATCCGGAACATCGCCATCATCGCCCACGTGGACCACGGCAAGACCACCCTGGTGGACTGCCTGCTGAAGCAATCCGGCACCTTCCGCGAAAACCAGCACGAAATCCGTGAGGAACGCCTCATGGACTCCATGGATCTGGAGAAGGAGAAGGGCATCACCATCCGGGCCAAGAATGCGGCCTTCAAATACAAGAACTACCACATCAACATCGTGGACACCCCGGGCCACGCCGACTTCGGAGGCGAGGTCGAGCGGATCATGAACATGATTGACGGCGTGCTGCTCGTCGTGGATTCGGCCGAGGGTCCGCAGGCGCAGACGCGGTTTGTACTGCGCAAGGCGCTGGAGGCCGGGGCCAAGCCGATCGTGGTGATCAACAAGATTGACCGGGAGAACGCCCAGCCCAAGAAGGTGCTCGACCAGGTGTTCGAGCTGTTCATGGCGCTGAATGCCACGGACGAGCAACTCGACTTCCCCTTCATCTACTGCTCGGCCAAGGAGGGCTACGCCAAGGTCGAACTCGACCACGTCACGGGCACCATGGAACCGCTCTTTGAGGCGATCACCCGGCACATCCCGCCGCCGCGCGCCCATGCCGGCGACGGGTTCCAGTTGCTCGTGGCCAACCTGGATTACAGCGACTACCTGGGCCGGATCGCGTTCGGCAAGATCTACGAGGGCAAGGTGCGCGTCGGCGATCCCGCCATCTGCCGCCATGGCAGCGGCCGGATCACCCGAAACAAGGTCACCGCCATCTACCATTTTGAGGGGATGAAGCGCATCGAGATCCAGGAGGCCCACGCCGGCGACATCGTCGGCATCACGGGCTTCGAGGAGGTGTTCATCGGCGAGACGATCTGCGACAGCGAGGCCCGCCCGGCGCTGCCGTACATCCCCACCGATCCGCCGACGATCCAGATGGAATTCGCGGTCAACGACGGCCCGCTGTCCGGACAGGAGGGCAAGATGGTCACCGCCCGGCACCTTTGGGAACGGCTGGTGAAGGAAACCCGCACGAACGTGGCGCTCCGGGTGGCCCAGACGCCGGATCCCAAGGTGTTCTCCGTCTCCGGACGCGGTGAGATGCAAATCGCCATCCTGGTCGAGCAGATGCGCCGCGAAGGCTATGAGGTGCTGGTGTCG
Organism: Verrucomicrobiia bacterium; assembly: GCA_019634635.1. Classification (NCBI taxonomy): domain Bacteria; kingdom Pseudomonadati; phylum Verrucomicrobiota; class Verrucomicrobiia; species Verrucomicrobiia bacterium. Next base: position 36,204 of record JAHCBB010000010.1, on the reverse strand, counting down.
CGTCCCGAGGTGCTCTGGAAGAAGGATGCCGACGGCAACCCGCTGGAGCCGATCGAAAAGGTGTTCGTGGACGTGCCGTCGGAAAACCTCGGCGCCATCCTTGAGAACCTCTCCCATCGCAAGGCCCAGATCACCGGGATGAACCACGTGGGAAATCAGGTTTCCGTCGAGGCCCTCGTTCCGATGCGCGGGCTGATCGGATTCGAGACCGACCTCGTCAATTCCACCAAGGGCATGGGGGTGATGAGCCACCTGTTCCACGAATACGGACCCGACCGCGGCGAAATTGCCGCCCGCAAGAACGGATCCCTCGTGGCCATGGAGGCCGGGGAGGCGACGTCCTACGCCCTCAACATGGTGCAGGAACGCGGACGCCTGATGGTCGTGCCGGGCGACGCCGTCTACGTCGGGCAGATCGTCGGCGAGAACGCCCGCGAGGAGGACATCCCGGTCAATCCGGTAAAGGAGAAGAAGCTCACCAACATGCGGTCCCAGGGGGATGGCAAGGGCATCCAGCTCAACGCCCCTCTCAAGCTCAGCCTGGAGCGTGCGCTGGAGTACATTGACGTGGACGAATACGTCGAGGCGACGCCGAAGAGCCTGCGTCTGCGCAAGAAAATCCTCGACGAGAACCAGCGCAAGCGGGCCGAAAAGTCCCGCAAGCTCCGCTTCGTGGCGGAGTAGGGTCCCCGGGGTCGGAGGGCATGTCCGGCAGCCGATTGGCCGGGCAACCACGGATGCCGAAGTTCCACCCATGCTGACGGCGTGACCCGGTAGGGCAAAGGTCCTCCTGCGCCGTCCGCTTGTGGAGTCCCCACAGGTCCCGCTTGCAGTCGCACGCACGGCTCGGCAGGAGCCTCGCCCCACCGACCTCACCCGCTGGTGGGGCTCGAGCTCGCCTTCCGATGGTGGGGCGAAGGTCCTCCTGAGCCGTCCGCTTGTGGAGTCCCCACAGGTCCCGCTTGCAGTCGCACGCACGGCTCGGCAGGAGCCCCGCCCCACCGACCTCACCCCCTGGTGGGGCTCGAGCTCGCCTTCCGATGGTGGGGCGAAGGTCCTCCTGAGCCGTCCGCTTGTGGAGTCCCCACAGGTCCCGCTTGCAGTCGCGCGCACGGCTCGGCAGGAGCCCCGCCCCACCGACCTCACCCGCTGGTGGGGCTCGAGCTCGCCTTCCGATGGTGCGGCGAAGGTCCTCCTGAGCCGTCCGCTTGTGGAGTCCCCACAGGCCCCGCTTGCAGTCGCACGCACGGCTCGGCAGGAGCCTCGCCCCACCGACCTCACCCGCTGGTGGGACTCCAGCTCCCCCTCCGATGGTGAGCACTTTTTGACCGGGCACCCAACGTTCCATCAGCTGCGGGCACCACTGCGTGGGCAGGCAGATTGCGTTGGGAACGCTTTTGTCTGGTTTCCCCGTGCACGCTGACGGACCCTTTCATCGGTTCCCCTCGGCACCTTTCGGGCCTGAATTTCAACGGTCAACCCCATGCTCCCATGATGGACCCGAATCTGGTCCTCTTTGCCGTCGAAGCCGGCATCAAACTCGGCCGCAAGATCAACGACGTGCTTGTGGACGAAACCGCCCAGCGGCCCCTGCTGATGCCCCTTGGGGAACTGGTGGGCAGCGTCACCCAGGGCGAGGCCATGGCGTTCTTCCGGGACCACCGGGAATTGTTCAAGTCCGGACAGCCATGCCACGGCCTGGAAGAGGACACGGCGCAACTGGTCCAGATCTACCGAGCCATGCGCTCCGTGGAGCTGGCGGGTGTGGTTCCGGTGTCCGACGTCAACCAGCGTCAGTTGGAGCTGGTCGGGCAATTGGCGGGCCTCGGGCAGTTCGATGCGAAGTTTGGCGCCCGGAATCCGGTGCGGCGGGTGTTTGGAACGGTGGTGGAGATCGGCATTGATTACTTCGCCACGCATCCGGAGGCCATGGGGCGCAATTCCGGGGCGAAGCGCGTGCTCGGCGCCTTCATTGGCGGATTGAAGGAGACGGACTTCGCCGAGGGCGCCGGACGGCAGATCCTGGCGGATCTCCTTGGAGCCGCCCTGTCGGCCCTCAGCAACCATGCGGCGCTGAAGGTTGATGACGAACGGCTCAAGGTCCTCTTCGCCGGGATCACGGGTGCGGTGGCCGAGGACCTGCGCCGGGCGGTGGCCGATGAGGATGAGACCCGCCGGCAACAATTCTTCCGCCGCATTGGAACCAGCCTGCTCCGGGGCGCCGCCGGGGCTTTGGTTTCGGACGTGGACCTGTTCCTTCCGGACGACGATGCGGCCCTGTTCGTCAAGGAGACGCTGGGACAGGTCCTTCAGGGACTCCAGGGCCAGGAGGACCTGTTCAACAACCAGTCGCTGGAACTGATCTTCAAAAGCGCCCTGCGGACGGCGGCGGAGCATCCGGAGGTGATGACCGACCGCAAGGTCCTCCAGTCGCTCATCTCGCGGACCGCGGCCGTTCTCGGCGATCGGAAATGGAAGCGGCTGTTCTCCGCAGAGACCGCGGGCGCCGTGCTGCATGAGGCGCTGGAGGTCGCGCGTGAAAACATGGAACTGCTGATGGATCCGCAGCATCCGCAGGAGCAGTTGCTCGCCGATGCCCTGGCGGCAATGGCGGGAAGTCTTTCGTCGCGGCTGGCCGGCGGTGGAAGCATCCAGGATCTGCTGTCCCGCCGCCAGGTGCTGGAACTGACGCGGGTGGTCCTCGGCGAGGTGGCCCGCCATCCGGAGCACCTGCTCGGCGACGCTGGCGGGGACCCGGGGAAAACGGTGCTCGCCCAGGTCATTGCGTCGGTGGCCCGCGCCCTGGGCGAGGATCCCACCGCGGTCACCAGCGGCGACGGCTTCCTGAGCCTGGTGCGCATCGCCCTCCAGGCCGCCCTCGACAACGGCCGCCTGTTGATTGACACGGCGTCGGCGAGTCCCGCCAGCAACGCACTGTTCCAGATCCTGCACCAGGTGGTGTCCGCCTTCGTCGCGGCTCCCGGTCCCCGCAAGATCTGGACCCGGGAAACGCTGATCGCAGTGGCCGCCCGGATGCTGCCGCTCGCCTCGGCGAACCTCCAGACGTTCATCGAGAGCCGTCCCGCCCTCGTCGGCGAAACCCTTTCCCGGACCCTCCAACTCGCACGGGGCGCCCTCTCCGGCCGGATCAATGGGGCCAATCTTCCGACAGTCGCGGAGGCCCTGCTGCACGCGGTCCTTTGGGACGACCTCTCCCTGGAGGATGCCGCCGAGGTGAAGGCCGCCGCCCTGGCCAGTTTGCGCCAGGCCTGATTCCGCACCCCGAGCCGCAACTTCAACCTCATTCAATCATGAATCCGATTCGTTTCCCGGCGTTTCTCAAGCTCGCGCTCGTCGCCGGCATGGCGGTCCTGACCGGCTGCTCCACCCTGAAGTATCGCGATGTCCAGAACCGGTTTGAGAAGGCGGTTCAGGCCGACAACCAGCGCTTTGCGGATCCCTTCATCGAGCCAGCCCACCAGTATCGGGAGGTGGCCGGTGAGCTGACACCAGATTTCATCGCCACGCTGGATCCCCGCCTGCAACCCAACGCGTGGACTCTGCGGGCCGTTTCCCAATGGCGCGGCGGGGAATTCACAAACGCCCTGGAAAGCGTGTCCCGTGGCCAGACGGCTCTGGAGCGGTTGGACCCCAACGACGGGCGGTGGAATCACTCCCGCGACGCCGTAATCCTCACCATGGTGCCCGGGTTGGTGGAGGACTCCCGGGTCAAGCAGCGCCTGGAGGCCGGAGGCCGGGAGGATGTCCGCGCCAGCTATCCGCAGTATGAGTCCCGTTTCAGGACGGCCCTGGTCGCCATGGCAGACGCGAAGGACCTGGTGAGCCCGGTAACGCCGCCCGAAGTCCGCCAGTATTGGTCGTACCAGGCGTGGCGGATCCTGAACAACTGGCAGATCGTGCTGGGTGAGCTGCCCCTCCTGGAACCGTCCACGGACGATGCGACGTCGGCTGCCGATCAGATCGTGAAGGACACCGTGGGCGGTGCCGGGCAACTCGAAGCCGCCAAACTTTCCGATGCCATTACCAAGGCCAGGGAATCGCTTCCGGAGGCCAGCCCTCTCTTTCAGTTGATGACGTTGGAATCGCAGCGCTGAACGACGTTCGCCAGATTTCCCCAGCCTCCGTGGGAGGCTTTGTAGTCCGGCCGCCATACCCTGTTCCACCACCGTGACTACGTCGTGACCGGCTTGGGAAAGAACCGCCCGACCACGTTCGCCAAGATTCTCGTCGAGTTTCAACTTCACGCGTGCCCTTCCAAGGCGATCTCCACGTAGCGCTCCCGAGTCATCTCCGAGCCGTAGGCAAGGCATGCACGGATGTCCTCGCGCTCAAGGCCAGGGTAGTCCTTGAGGATCTCTTCGACGGGACTGCCGGACGCCAGCAAGTCAAGAATCAGCGAAACCCAAATGCGGTGCCCCCGGATGCAGGGCTTGCCGCCGCAGCGGCCCGGGTCAATCCAGATCCGCCTCAGAAGCTCGTCGCGCGCCGATGGTTTCATGACGGCACCGTATCGGCATTTCGATCAGACGGAAAGCCCGCTGAACCCGGGGCCCTGGACATCCACGGCTAACTCATGAAGGGAAGTTTATCATTGCAAACACCGGATCTCCAGACCTACCGTTTACTACTGCAATCCTGAAAATCCATCTCCTGTGAAAACCTCCCGCAACCTCAACCCATGGCGGATTTTGCTTCGGATCCTCGCCGCCACAGGTCTCGTCCTGACGCCTTCCCTTACCTCGAACGCCGGATCCGGAATCTTGGATTCCGGGTTTTCCCCCGGCGACGAGCATCGGGGACCCCACGCATTCCTCGTGGTTGTCGGGAACTACCTCCATCTGCCGGATGCGAACTCCGTGCGCCGTTTGTCCACAGATGGCCGTGCCGATCCGGACTGGCGGCTGCATGCGCCACTGGCGGGCCCGGTTTCCGACCTCGTTCCCACCCCCTGGGGCGGCTTCCTGGCCAGTGACTTCGCGGCGACCTGGCTGGAGCAACCCGACGGGACGTTCGCACGCCAGCGAACCCCTCTGACCCGGCAGTTTCCCCAACCCGACGGCTCCTTTTTGCTCAACCCATCCGCACTGAGGGTTGCCCGACAGAATGCGGAAGGACGGGAAATCCCCGGATACGGCCTGAATGGCCAGGTAGACCCGGTCCATTTTGTCAGTTCGGAGGGATCGGTCCTCATCGGCATGGGCTCTGGGCCCGTCGTCAGCGACCGCCAGGGGCGTCTGATCGTGGGAGGCAATTTCCTGTCGGCAGGCGGATTGGAGCGGCCGGGCCTGGTCCGTCTGCTCGCCGATGGGCGGCCGGATCCCGCTTGGAATCCGGGAGGCGCCTTGGGCATCGGCCCGACCAACGCTGCAGATCCGGACGTTCTGTCCGGAATCACGCCCAGGCCGGAACCGCCCTTCATGAATGCCAGACCCACGGGACTGACCATTGGTCCCGACGATTCCGTGGTGGTCCGGGTCGAATATGTGGCCCCGCGGGGAGCCCCGGATCGCCGCATCGCCGTGGTTGACGAGATGGGTGCGATCGTGGGCGTGTTTCCTGACGGGAACCCCGCCGGATCGTCGTTGATTTGTGTTCAACCGGACGGACGCCTGCTGATCAGCGATCCAGCCATGGAGACTTGGGCGGGAAGTCCTGTCGGAACCCTCATCCGCGTCGAGACCAACGGCTCCCTCGACACCTCCTTTCAAGTGACGCTCGACCCTCCGGGTTCCTCGGTTTCGGCCATGACGCTGGACGATCAGGGGCGGCTTTGGATCAGCGGATCCTTCTCAGCGGTCAACGGGGTGCCACGACCAGGACTGGCGCGGTTGCTTGCGTACAGCCCGGCGGAATCCGAACCCGTGCTGGCGGTCAAGGCGACCCGCCATCGGATTGCTGAGGGTGAGGTCCTGCACCTCGCGGCGGAGGTTTCTGGAAGTCCCTCCGCCAACGTGCAGTGGCTGCGCGACGGGCTGCCAATTCCCGGCGCCATCCACCCGGGGCTGCGACTGCCCGTTGATGCGGGCGTGGTGCCCGCGACGTTCCAGCTGATGGCCTGGAATGACCTCGGGACGAATGTGCTCGATCTGGGCCGGACGGACGCAGGGATCCGCAGTCCGATCCCCGGGAGGGTTGCACCGCAGTTTGGTGAACGGCTGATGACCGTGTTTCCAGTCACCCGGCTGGTACCGCAACCGGACGGACGGATCCTGTTCGGTGCCGGTTCCGGTGAAGCCGGCCCGGTGCCCTTGGTGGGCCGGTTGACCGCCGAGGGGTTCCTGGACCCCGGGTTTGGCATGGCGGGCCTCGTGGAAGGCGTCGGCCGCGTCGAGGATCTCCGGCTGAGGGCGGACGGCACGGTCCTCGTGACCGGCAGTTTTACGTCGCTGGGTGGCGCTCCGGCATCCGGGATGGCGGAGCTGACTCCCGACGGGAGGCGTTCCGAACGAGCCTTCCCCGACCTGGATGTGCCGTCGGTCACCACCCTGCTGGAACTGCCGGACGGACACTGGATGATCGCGGGCAGGTTCAGCCGCGTATCCGGGATTCCAAGATTTCGCATGGCCCGCCTGACATCGGATTTCGCCCTCGATCCGGAATTTGACGCCTCGCCAACCTTTGAGCCCTGGCAGGTGGTGGATGTCTTCGCTTTGGATCCCGATGGGCGGCTCTTCGCCGGAGGCGCCGGCATTTCCTTTGAAGGGATGCTCACCAACCCCGCCCCCTACGGACTGGTCCGCCTGCTGCCGGACGGTCGCACGGATCCGCAGTTCGCACGAATTTCACTACCGGTCCGGGGGATCTTCCCAGAGACAGACGGAACGGTTGTGACGGGCATGCCGCTCCATCGCTGGAATGCCTCCGGCCAGGAAGTCCGGTCGTTCGCCGGCAATCCGATCATCCCGGATGTCGGTCTTGAACCTGACCGGCGCCTCGTCCGGCTTCCTGCAGGCGGCTTCCTGACGCCCATTCGCGGAAGCGGAGTGGCAACGCAGACCCTCCGGCGATGGCTGCCGGACGGCCGCGTGGACGACAACTTTGATGCCCCGACGGCCGCGTTTGAGGGCTTCACCCGGATAACGGCGTGCGGCGTCCTTCCGGATGGTTCCATCCTTCTCGCCGGATCCGACGGTCGCCCAGGCCCACTGATCCGTCGCCTCCCTGCAGATTCCGACTCGCTTCTGGTCAACCCGCATCTGGCAGAAAATCAACTCCGTGCCGAACTTTTCACCCAGCCTGGACGGCAATACCAGCCGAGGATACGGAGTTCCCTGACGCAGTCCGAGACCAACGCAGGAACCGGCATCGCCGGGGACGGCTATTTGAGCCAGATCGGCACGGTGGTCCCTGGGGATGGTACGGAGGGTTGGCTGCGGGTATTGCACATACCCGCGAGAGATTAGCGGATAACGCCAGCGAGCCGGATCCAACCACCGGAGGTCGTCGCCCGTCCCCGACACGGGCGCTGAAGCCATGGATTCGGCCAGGCGGTCAGCCAGTTGATCACGGATTAAGTTCAGCTGACAGGTACTTCGGCATTCCCGGGATGCGCACCGCCCGGGAAACCAGCTCAACGCCCGGCCACCGCGGTCAGACCGTTGAAGAACGTGGTGACATGGGCGGCAGCGTTGGTTCGGCCGGCTGCGTCCACAAGAGCCGCCGCGACCAAAAGCTCCAAATCGGCACGACGAGCGGCAAACCGGGCGGCGGCGGCATCAAACGTGGCGTGGGGAAGCGATTGCCGGAGGGTCTGCAGTTCGAAGCGCACATTGCGATCCCTCTCGGGCAGGTCCGGGAGGTAATCCCAAGGCGCGGAGGAGCGAACCTGCGCCGTCACCCACGAGCAGAGGTCGAAGTCGCCCGCCAGCGGAACCAGCACCCCATCGCCCCGCCGGATGACATCGGTGTTCCAGAGGTCCCGGCCGTCCTCGGTCAGCACGAAGTCCCAGTTCCCAAGGAGCACATGAAGGAATCGGAGGTCGGCAATCAGCTGGGCGCCGAACCGGGCGTTGGTCAATGCGCCGACCTCCTCGTCGCTGAGCGCCCGGCCACCATCGCGCTCGGCAACGACCTCTGGATCCTCCAGCACCATGGCCATCCGGGTGACGGTCCAGCCCCGCAACTCCGGATCGTCGCCCGGACTGGTGTCCCGGAATTCAATCCGCGCCCGGCGGACCTTTGGTGAGACGAACCCCAGAAGCTCCATCGCTTCGTAGGCCAGAGCCTCGCGGAAGGTGGCGCGCTCGTCGCGCAGACGTCCGATGGAGCCCTGACCTCCTTCGGCACAGTGCGTGCCGATCTTGACTTCCCGGGCGCTCGCGAAGGGCGTCCCCTCCCGATCCTTGCGGCTCACCTTCAATTTGATCTTGGGAAACGGGCACTCCTGAAGGCTGGAGTTGCCGCGTACGCGCAAGCTGACGGGAATCGTCCGACCCGCCACCGTCACGCTGCCATCAAAGTACGGCTTCTCGCGACGGGGCGGGAAGATTCCGTCGGGCATCCCGGCGAACGCGAGCTCGAAGTGCTGCTGCAACGGCCCCGCGATGATCCATTCGGCAACCGACCGGGAGCCGAAGGCCGCCGGGTCGGTCAAATCGCCTCCGCGATAGAATCGGAGTCCGTCAGGATCTCCGGTCAGGAAAGGGCTCGTGGCAGCGGTCATCGGCACCCACGGTCCGCCGAGTTCCGCTGCAGACTCCACGAAGCCATCAAATCGGACGTGGATCCGTCCGTCCGTCGCAGCGCGCTCGATGGAGATGCTTCCGGGCGCGTTCATCCACGACGTCGCGGTGTCGAATACGGCTCCCTCGTCCGCCGCCACGACCGAGGTCCAGGTCCAGGCGGCCATCAACGTCACAAGAAAGAGCTTCGTCATGGAGGAGTGGCCGAAGGACGGTCCGCAAAGGTGTGTCGAGATCCCGCCGGCCCCGCCTTTGTCGTGCCAGCTTAGCGACCACCGGTAAGTCGGGAAAGGGGCGATTGGAGCCCCGAAGGACTCCGAATCAGCTCATCCGCCGGAGCTTCGTTTCCTCGTCGCCCATTCCGAACGAATTCCGGTAACTTCCTCACGCGATCTCCTCAGGAAGCGGGTGACACGAATACCGATGCATTGCTGCCCTCCTGCCCGCGGTGCGGACTCCCCATCCCGCCCGAGGCACCCCGGGGCCTGTGCCCGAGTTGTGTTCTGCGCGGTGCTGCGGCGTCCACGGATGGCGCGGAGAGCCCGAACCCGATGAACGTTCCGCAACTGGAATCGGTGCGCGCGGCCTTCCCACAGTTGGAGATTGCGGGCCTGATCGCTGAGCCGGAGTTCGATGGCGTACGGTTGCCCCGGGGGCCACCCGCCAGCGGACCGCGAGCGTGTGTCGTTCGAAACTCGACAGCGTCTCCGCCGAATCCCCCCCTCTGATGGACATTGGTGCGATAAGGCAGGGTGCCCGCAGTGCGTCGGCTTCCCACCCGCTTATCCGGCAGACAACACGTCCACGAGGTAGCGCAGTTCCTCGTCCACGTCGGCGGCTGCGGGAACGGTCTGGGCAACCTCGGAGCGCACGATTTCCCGAAAGCGGCGGCGCATCCGGTGGACGGCCACCTTCACCGCGCCCTCGGTCCAGCCGAGTTGGCGGGCGGCTTCGGACTGCGACAATGCCGGGGCATCCCCGACCAGCCAGGCCTTGAGCACCGCAAACGAAGGGCCGCGTCCGGACCCAGCCTGCTCCGCCTCCAGCACGCCCAGCGAGCGCGCCATCACGGCGAGCGCCCATTGGCGGTCGAAAGCGCAGTCCGCGGCAGGGCTCTCCGGCGAGGCCACCTCGAATCCAGGATGGGAATCCGTGGCGGCCTCCAGGCGTTCCGGTTCCACGCCGCCGCCGCGTTTGGCGGCGCGCTCGTGGTCGCGGAGATCGCCGAGGAAATGCTTCAGCGCGCCGAGCAGGAAGGAGCGGAAGCGTCCGCGCTCCGGTGAGGCGCCGGGGAAGCCGCGTCCCGACAGCACCCGTGCGAAGAAGTCTTGGGCCAGTTCCCGCGCCGCATCCTCCCCCCGCCCCTCGCGCCGCAGGAACCGAAACACCGGATCCCAATACGCCGCGCACAGCTCTCCGAGTGCGGTCCGCGCCTCCTCCGAATCACCCTGGGTGCGCAGCACCAGCGTCCAGCGGGTGGGCGCGAAGGCGCCGCTGACCGGTGCGGCCGGGCTTGAGGAATCGCTCATGGCGGTGCGCCTTGCGATTCCGGGCCCAGTTCAACGCTGATTCCCCATAGGGGCTGCATAGGTTGGCCTGGAGGAGCCCCGAGCACCTGGGGCCCTCCTGCGCCGACGTCGGGAGCGGCATTGGTGAACAGGTTGGCCGCGGTCAGCCCTTCGGGCAGGAATAGCCACTCGGTACGAGACTGGCCCGGACCGAGGCGAACCGGGTCCAGCTTCGTTCCCCGCAGCCGGAGATGCCCGGGAAAATTCACTTCGTGAAACCCTCCGGAGCCTCCCGGGCCCCCGGACAACAGACGCGGCTGGTCCGGTTGCCGCTGCCAAAGCGTCCAGAATGCGGACAAGATCCCGGAGTCGATTCCCGGCCGCGCACTGAAGCCCGCGCCGATGAGGTCCACCGGAAGCCCGTTGCTCCAGTAGCGGATCTCGACCCGGGTGGCCTGGTTATGTGGCAGGGTCAGGTCAAGACCCGTCTCCGCCTCCCGTACCGCGCCGGTGGGGATGTCCAGGCGGGCTGGGTTTCGTCTCGCCTGTAGCTGCGGAATGAGCACCCCCACGACCAGCAGCAGCAGTGGCAGCAGAACCAGCAGCACGACGGCGAGGAAGATGCGGCGCGGCCAGGGATTCCAGGCCACGGTCAGGGCGTCGGACGCGGGACCCTCCGGGCGACGGACCAGCTGCAACCCCAGGAAGATGGCCGCCAGCAGCGGCAGCCACATCACCACCCGGGCGCTCCGGACCGCGCCGTTCTGAAGGAGCGCCGGCACCGCGAGTCCGGTGCCGATGGACAGGATCGGCACCAGCGCCAGCGTGAGCACCAGCCAGAACAGGCGGCGGGGCCAGGGATTGCGCGGCGCCGCCGGCGAGGACGGCGGCGGCTCGCGCCGCTTCCCATGCACCCAGGCGGCCACCGCCAGCGGCGCCAGCGCCGGCACCATGGCGGGCAGCCACAGCCAGCGGGTCATCCGTAGCAGGGCCAGTTGCCATTCCAGTGGCATGGGGTTCGGGAACATTGAGAAGGCCATGCCGCCCGCTGCCTGGACTCCGGCCGCCATACCACCCACTGCGTGCCATCCTACGGCCATGCCGCCGCAGGCCAGGAGCACTGCCAACGCCAGTCCGCCAAAGCTCACCAACCCGAGCGCCATGCCACCGACGGCCACGCCGCCGCAGGCCATGCCACCAAAGGCCAGAACGCCAAATGCGCCACCGCCAATGGCGATGATTCCCCGGGCGCTCCCGCCCACGGCCAGTCCGCCGCGGGCGCGGGGTCCCATGGCGATGATGCCCCGGGCCTCGCGGGGACGGCCGGTGCGGGGATCCACTCCGGAGACGTAATGGATGAGCGGCAGACCAAACAGGGTGCGCGAGGACCGGTATTCAAAGTCCTGGAGCGGCGTGAGCGGCGGCGCGGCGGCCGGAGCGCTGGCGTTCTTCACGCCGGGACCGGCTTCGCCCAACCCCTCCACCTGGGTCTTCACCTCGCCGGCGCTCTGCTGGCGCAGTTCGCGCTCCTTGGCCAGGGCGCGCATCACGATCTCGTCAATGCGGGCGTCCAGATCAGCCTTCGCCGACGGCGGGGCAAAGCGGCCGAGCGGCAGCTCTCCGGTGAGCAGTTCGTAGAAGACCACGCCGAGGGAGTAGATGTCGGCCCGGTGATCCACGGCGGACGGCGATTCGATCTGCTCCGGCGCCATGTAGTGCGGGGTACCCAGGCGGGCGCCGCTGGCGGTGAGGGTGGGATCCAGATGCCGGTCGCCCGCCAGCTTGGCAATGCCGAAGTCGGCAATCTTCACGCGGCCGCGGGCATCGAGCAGGATGTTCTCCGGCTTGATGTCGCGGTGCAGCACGCCCTGGTCGTGGGCATACTGCAGCGCCTCACAGACCTTGGGCACGATGGCCAGGGCCTCGGACGGCGAGAAGCGCCCGGAGCGCATGGCCTGCCGCAGGTTGACGCCGTCCACATACTCCATGAGGAGATAGGCAAATCCGGGCGCCTGGCCGAATTCGTAAACGGAGACGATGTTGGGATGGTTCAGCCGCGCGAGCAGGCGTCCCTCGCGGGCGAAGCGCTCGGCGAAGGCCGGATCGCTGTCCGCAGCGACCGGCAACAGCTTGAGGGCCACCAATCGGTCCAGATGCGGCTGCCGCGCCGCATACACAAACCCCATGCCGCCCTGACCGATCAGCCCTTGGATCTCGAGTTGCGGAAACGCGGCGCGGACCGCGTCCAGACCGGGCGCCTGCCGGAGGGAGGCACCGGCCGCCGGTTCGGTGCTGGTGGCCGCGCCCAGCAGAACGCAGCGCGGGCAGAGCCCCTGGGGGGCCTCGGATGAAATCGCCCCGCCGCAACGGGGACACACGGGGGATGAAGGGTCCGTCTTCATGACACCGGATACCTGAGGAGGTGGAGTCCCGAGGTTACCGACAAATAACGCGAACTCTGGAAGCTCAATGCTTCTCCACCAGCACGTCCAGATCCAGGAAGACCTCCTGCCCGAGTCGGGCCTCCAGTACCTGCCGGGCGGCGGTCCCGATGGACCGGATCTTCTGGGCGTCCACGCGTCATCGTCGGCACATGTGGTCTCGTCCAACGCGTCTCCGATGCCGGTGCGATGCGCTCGTGCCATGGTGCGTCACGCGACAGAGGCGCGTCGAAACGAACGACCCGTGTGCGCCGTCGCTGGCCTCACGTCGCGACAAACGTCGCGGCGAGCACCCGGGCAAGTTCCGAATCGTCGAGGCTCGTGCCGCACCAGGCCGCGTATCCGTCGGGACGGACGAGGACGAAACGGGGCGGAGGCCCAAAGGTCGAACCGAATGTCCCGGCTTCGTCGTGGCAGCATGTGATGCCGGGATCGAACGACTCGACTCGGTCAATGGCATCGGCCTTGGCCGCGACGAGGAGGATGCGAAGTCTGCCCGCCGCCGCCGATCGCGCCGCCAGGAAACGCAGCGCCTTGGTCGCTCTTCCGTCCTCCCGCGCCGACGCTTGGGGCAGGAAGGCGAGCATGGCGTGGTCAGTGCTTCGCAACAGGTCGAAGAGTCGCAGCGGATACCCGACGCCCGCCCGGCGGAGTCCGAGGCAATCGGGCACCCGATCGCCGGGTCGCAGTCCGGTCGCGCCCGACCAGGTCGCCACCCACGGGCTTGATCGGTAGTGGACGAGAATCTGCGTATCGGCGAGGCGTGCCTGCTTGACAGCCGCGGCCTCCGGCTCGGGCGCCGGTGCGGCGAAGCGCATGCTCGCCCGCGTCGTCCGTTCAATGACCTCCTGCCCCACCGGTCGCCGTTCGGCCTCGTAACTCTCCAGCAGCGTCGGTGGCGCTGCACCCTCCGCGACGAGCGCCAACTTCCACGCCAGGTTGCAAGCATCCTGGATGCCCGTGTTCATCCCCTGACCTCCCGTCGGCGGATGAATGTGCGCCGCATCGCCGGCCAGGAAAGTGTTCCCCGACCGATAGCGGGCGGCGAGGCGCATCCCGATCCGGAAAATCGAGGACCAGCGAATGTCGTGCAGGATCGCCTTGCCGGGAAGGAGCCGATCGGCGACGGCCTGGAGCGCCGGAAGTCCCGGCGCCGGTCGCTCCGATTGGATTCCGTGGACCTCCGAGGCGGCGATCACGGCGACCTCCGCCGGTGCGAACATCGAGACGCGATAGCGCCCGCGCTCCGGCAGCGGCACGGCGATGAAAATGTCGGGAGGCCCGCCGGATACCGGATGCACCGACTGCACCGCCATCCCACGCGGTTCATCCCAGGCGATTCGCACGTCGCCGAGCATGAACTCGTAGGGAAGCGCCGATCCCTCGAAGGGAATCCCCAGCGCCTTCCGCACCGCGCTGTGCGCGCCGTCGCATCCGACGACGAATCGAAAATCGGCGGACTTCCGCTCGCCGGCGGCATCGACGAGCGATACCTGAACCCCCTGCTCCCCTTCGGTCAGTCCGACGCACTCCACGCCCCGCTCAATCGCTCCTCCCAGCGCCTCGAGCCGCCGGGTCAGGATGCGTTCGGTCTCGTACTGCGGTACCGCCAAGGACGAGTAGGGCAGATCATCGAGGTGGACCGGATGATCCCGCACGATCCCGTCAACGATGCTGCGGAGGCCGGTCAACCACAATCCGGCGTCGAGGAGATCCGGCACGATTCCGAGCCCCTCCCAGAGTTCGAGCGATCGCGGCGTGATCCCGATGGCGCGGCAGTAGGGCGAGGGCTGCGCGAGGCGATCAATGAGGCGTGGTCGCACTCCTCGACGCAGGAGGTCGCAAGCGAGGGTCAAACCGACCGGGCCGGCACCGACGATGAGGACGTTGGATTTGCCACGGTGCATGACGGGCGGTTGTCCTCGTCGCCACTGCTGCCGTCAAGTCGTACGGACCCGGAGTCTGGAGGGACGCGCCTGCCATGCCCGCACCATCCCTCGGTGCGCCTGGCTGCTGTCGGCATGCCTGTGGAGGGTCCGCGAGCTGGAGGTTCGATACCTCCGGACGGCTCTGCGGTCGTTCTGGCCCGGTGGCTTCGAGCGCATTGGCTGCGCGAGATCACCGCCCGGGCCGCTGAAATCAGGGGAACTTTCGCAGGCGGCGGCTCGCATCTGCGGGTCCGGGCGGACAGAATGAAGGCATGGATTTCCGCTTTCGAGGCTTCCAGCTCCGAACCGGTTGGATACTGATCGCCACGATCCTGTCCGCATGGATGGTCAAAGCTGCCACGGAAACGCCCAACCTGATCTGGGTGATGGCGGATGATCTGGGCTACGGGGAGGTCGGATGCTACGGGCAGCGTGTGATTCGCACGCCCCGCCTGGACCGGATGGCGCGCGAGGGCCTGCGGTTCACCCGCTTCTACGCAGGCGCCACGGTCTGTGCCCCTTCCCGGTCCGTGTTGATGACCGGTCTTCACCACGGCCATACCCGGGTGCGGGGCAACGCGGGGCCCAACCACCCTGCAGCGCAGGCCCTGCGGCTGGAGGATCGAACGGTGGCGCAAACACTTCGGGAGGCAGGCTATGCCACCGGCCTCGTTGGCAAATGGGGGCTTGGAGACATCGGCCCGGCGGCAGGCGGCCTGCCCCGGCAGCAGGGTTTTGACGAGTTCTTCGGTTACCTCAACCAGCGCCATGCACACAACCCGTTCCCGGATTTCCTCTGGCGCAACGAAGAACGGGTCCCGCTGCCCAATCGCATCACGCCGGTCGGCACCGAGGGGGCCGGCCATGCCGCGGAGGGCCTCTTGTACGCCGACGACCTCTTCGCCGACGAGGCGCTGAAATTTGTTTCCCGGCACGCGCACCATCCGTTCTTCCTGTTCTGGAGCCCGGTGGCTCCCCACGGAAACAACGAACGTTTCCGGGACCTCGGCAACGGCGCCCAGCCGCCCGACTTCGGACCGTACGGTATCCTGGACTGGCCCGATGCCGACAAGGGACACGCCGCAATGATCACCCGCCTCGACAGCCAGGTCGGGCGGCTCCTCGACCACCTGGAGCTCCTCGGACTTTCGCGGAAGACCCTGGTAATTTTTACAAGCGACAACGGACCTCACAGGGAGAGCGGCCATGACCTCTCCCGGTTTCGACCCGCGGGACCCCTTCGAGGCATCAAACGGAGCCTGACCGACGGGGGCATTCGCGTGCCGGCGATCGCGTGGTGGCCGGGCCGGGTTCCGGTGGGTGCAACCTCCGACCATGTCGCCTATTTCGGTGACTGGATGGCCACGGCGGCCGAACTGGCCGGAGTTCCCATGCCTGCGGGCCTCGACTCGTTGAGCCTGGTCCCGGTGCTGGAGGGGCGTCCGGAGACGGTGCCATCCCACGAGTTCCTCTACTGGGAGTTCCATGAGGGCGGCTTCCAGCAGGCGGCATTGCTCCAGGGCCGATGGAAGGGACTGCGTCGGGGCGCGCCTGACGCACCCATCGTCCTCCACGACCTGGACGCGGATCCCGGCGAACTCACCGATGTGGCCGCCGCGCACCCGGAGATGGTCGCACGGCTGGATGCTTATCTTCGAACGGCCCGGACGGCGTCCGAGGATTGGGTGCCGCAGTGGTAGGGCCCGCGGGCAATGCCCGGTGAACCCGATCATCTGGCTCTCTTCAAAGGGCGGTTGAAGGGAAGTCCGCAACGGATTCCAACGGCAACTTGCGTCAAACCGCGGTCTCACCAAGGCTCAAATCATGAACCCTGTTTCCGGGAGGAATCGTCTTTGGGGCATCCTCGGACTCCTGCTCGTTCTGGGCGGGGCTGTCCTTTACATCTCCCGCAGTTCCGGGAGCCGGGACGCGCTGCCCACGGTCACCCAGAGCAACGGGCAGCAATGGATCATCGAAGCCATCACTTATCAGACCAATGTCGTGTTGGGTCAGCGCAGTGTGTTCTTGGAGCGGTTCGGCCGATGGATTCCGCAGCCGGTGACGGATTGGCTGAGTCCGGCCCGCGGTCGGACGCACTGGAGCAGCAAACAACCGGAACTCGTCGTGTGGCTCAACGGATTCGACCCGGCCCAGAAGCAGTTCATTGATTGTCAGGAGTGCCGGCTCGAGTTCATCAATGAGCACGGCGACCTGTTCCCGGCCAGCCACAAGTCCTGGTACGGCTTTAACAAGGGTTCCCGGGTCGCGCACGGATTTCCAAGTTATCCACGCGGCAGTCCCGTTCTCACGCTGCGGCTCACTTCGATCCGAAGTCAGGAGTCCCACACAGTCACCGTCTCCAATCCGAACCTGGTTACCGCCGCTCCGGTCTGGAGCCCCACTCCCCTGCCCGCCGTTCACTCGGAGCAGGGTGTGGAGCTCATTCTGAGCGGATTCATCCGAAGCACCAACGGGGGCCCGGAGAAGCCGTGGGAGACTCCGAGTCAGCACTGGGTTCCCCAATTCGAGCTGCGCAAAGGCCGCCAACCGGCCGACGGCTGGTTGGTTCCCGAGTGGTGGGCGGAAGATTCCACAGGTAATCGAGGACAGAACCTCGGGCTGCACGAGCCTGTCCAGCGCTTCCATGTTCAGGTCTTTCCCAGCGTGACCAACGCGCTGCTTCAAGAGGTGGCGGTGACTCTGCCCAATATCAACCTGCGCCAACTCGGGCCCGGCCTGACTTGGTCGCTCAATGCCACCACCGGTCCGGTGACCTTCGACGCGCTCGGCGTCCTGCCGCCTGGGATGTACACATTCACGGAGCGCCAGCTCACCACCAATCCACCGCCCCACGCCCGAATGGCTCCGGTGATGGGCGGCGCGCCGTCGGGTTGGGTTTCCGTGACGGCCTCGTTGACCCCCACTCGGAGACAAACCTGGTACGGACATTACACCCCAGTTCCCACCCTCTACCTGCGCGCCCCCGCCCTTCCCGGAGACGACCGGATCGGGGTGCGAATTCGGGACGAGCAGGGCCGCTTGTGGGCCGCGGAACCCGAAAATCAAGGCCGACGCGATGACATCCAACCGTTCCTCCTCCGTCTTCCTTCCGACATCCAGGTGGTCACCCCGGAAGTCGTTTTCCTCCGCCCCCTCACCGCCGAATTCACCATCGCGATGCCCAAACCGTAGGCCGAACGATCCGGCCTGTGGAAAGGGTTTCACCGCAGACTCACACAGATCAACGCAGCTTGCCGTCTCGATCTGGAAACGTGTGCGGCCGGGGCGTCCGGGAAAATTCCCCGGTGACCGGATGCCGAGAAGGGACTCGTCGCAACGATCACCCAGCTCGAAGGCCAGACACGGGGATCAAAGGGACCGCACGTCCGTCAACAGCGCGCTTCCTGGAGTGCAGACCCATCTCCCATCCGTTCCGGCGACGGCGGGCGCAGGACCGGGTCCACCGCAAAATTCCGGTCTTTCTCCGTAACACCCGCCCGGCGACGTTTCAGGAAAGCGCGTATGGACTCATCGCAGTCACCCGTTTGCTGCCCGGGTTGCCGGCGCCCCCTGGAGCCCGGCCGCGCCCTGGGCCTCTGCCCGCGCTGTCTTCTCGCCCGCGTCGCCTTCGACACCGGGGGGGATTCCGACGCCACACCGCCCTCCCCTCCGGCTCTCGACACCGTCGCCGCCGCCTTTCCTCAACTCGAAATCGAGGAACTCATCGGACGCGGCGGGATGGGCGTCGTTTATCGTGCCCGCCAAAAATCCCTGAACCGCCCCATCGCCCTCAAACTCCTCGCCCCGGGTCGCGAGCGGGATCCCGCCTTTGCCGACCGCTTCGCCCGCGAAGCGCGTGCGCTTGCCGCACTCAGTCACCCCAACATCGTCACCGTCCACGATTTCGGCTTCGCCCCGACGGCATCCACTGGTCAACCGGGAGGCTTCTACTTCCTGCTCATGGAGTTCGTGGACGGTGTGAACCTCCGTCAGGCCATGCAGGCTGGACGGTTCACTCCCGAACAAGCCCTCGCCATCGTTCCGCCCGTCTGCACCGCGCTCCAGTTCGCCCACGAACGCGGCATCGTGCATCGCGACATCAAACCCGAGAACCTCCTCCTCGACAAAGAAGGCCGGATCAAGATCGCCGACTTCGGCATCGCCCGCATCCTTTCCGACACCCCCTCCCCAAACGACTCCGGCCAACCAGCATCCGAATCCAGAAGCGGCCCAAGTCTGACCGCCCATTCCGCGGCCGGAACCCCACAGTACATGGCCCCGGAGCAGCGCGATCCAGCCGCCGGTTCCGATCACCGGGCCGACATCTATTCACTCGGCGTCGTCCTCTACGAACTTCTGACCGGTGAACTTCCCGGCGCCCGGCTCCAACCCCCGTCCCACAAGGTCCAGGTGGATGTCCGGCTCGACGAAATCGTCCTGCGTGCGCTCGCCGTACAACCCGAACTCCGTTACGCCACCGCCGCGGAATTCCGCACCCAACTCGATTCCATCACCGTCCGTCCCTCCCCGCCCCAGCCACTCGACACCCAGCCCCCGCCGGCTCCCCGCCTGCTCAAAACCGGGGGCGCCCTGATCCACACCCCGGAAGAACTTGCGACCTTCTACGGCCAGTTCTGGGCCATGCACAATCGCGGCCAACTCGTGCTGGACGAACGGCGTCTCACGTACGTCGTCAAAGGCGTCCAGTACGTCATCCCCCTCGATACGATCCGCGACGTCAGTATCGGACAGTATCCGCGGAACATGAACCCGTTCGGATTGGAGATGCTGAGCGTGACCCATGAAGTGGACGGCCAACTCCACCAACGCTTCATCGCCCCCAACGAAGGTTTGCTTTCATGGCCGTCAAGCCGCAGTGCACGGCTCGCCGAATGGCAGGTCACTCTCCGGGACGCCGTCACCCGGGTCTCCGGACGCGAACCCGATTTCACCCCGCGTTCCCAACTCAAAGTTCCACCCGGGCATCCCGGGGCCGCCAGTGCCCTGATTATCGCGTTCCTGATCCCCATCCTGGTTTCAATCGTCCTCGCGAACGCAAGCGGCAGGAGCTCCCCACTGCCCTTCATCGCGGGATACGCCTCCAGCATGATCGCCTTTCTCGTGGCTGTCGGCGGCGGATACCGCGTTCGCCAAACCCTGCCCTGTGGCGACGCTCAAGTCCCTTCAACCCGTCCTTGGAGCCGGATCGTCGGTATGCTCCTGCTGCTGGCAGGACTCGCGCTGCCCGTTGTGATCTCGAGCTGGACCGCATCCCGGCACGATCTTCCGACCGCCCAATTGATTCGGGAAATTCAGGTCACCCGGGCGGAGGAATCCCGTCTCCAGCAAGACATCGCCCTCCAACCTCCGCCCCCAACCGCTTCAGATTCGGACGCCAGCCCCGGCATATTCGAAGCCTTGAGCATCCATCTCGCCCGATCGCTGGCCTCCGCATCCGAACACCGCGCCAACCTCGAGCGTGCCCTTGGTCAGCCCACATCCCGGCCACCCCGCTGGCAGGGTTTCCTTCCTTCCCTACCCCTGATTCTCGCCGGGGCACTGCTCCTCCGCCCGCCCGGGGGAGCGCAGTCCTCCGCTCCGCCTCGACGCTGGATGCAATGGACCGGTGCAGCCTGCCTGATCCTCGGAACGCCGCTGCTGGCCTTCGGTGTCTGGATCGCCGTTCAGATTGCCAATGACCGCAGTTGGAACCCCGTTCCCGCCGAAGCCGTCCTGACCTTTACCACCTGGATCGGCAGCGTCCTTTTACTCATCTCCGGCACCACCCTGCTCGCCCTGGCCCGCCCGCACACCTGCTCGCACTCCTGGCGCAGGATCTTCGCCCTGACCTTGCCGGCCCTCCTCGCCTCCACCGCCCTCGCCGGTTTGCTGGGTTTTTCCCGAGTCCGATCCGGATTCTCGACGGCCCCATCAACTGGCGTCAGCCAGCTCGCCGTCGAACCGCTGCGCCAGGAGGACAATCGCATCATCGTCCGCGTCGTCGCCACGGTGCCGGACCACCCGGTCCAACTCCGCGTCGCACTTGATGGCCCCACCCTCTCCGACGCGGCCTTAGAACAGATTGCCCTCCATCGCGATCCGCCCTTTGCCGAGGCCCGTTCCGGTCAGCCCTCGGGAAATCGCCCCACCCGCTTCCTCCCGCAGGGAGACCACAACTGGGAGGTCGCCCTCATCTTTCCCGACGCCGCCGCCGCGGTCGAAACCTATCGGAACCTTCAACGCCAGGAATGGGGCGGGGCCGGGCTCGGCATCTGGCCGATCTTTGAAACCATTGCATCCAACGGCGGGACCTACCGCGCCGCGATCGAAGTGGTTCCCGCACAGATCTTGGGTTCTCCCGACTGGGTCTCGATCACGGGCTCCAGCAGCTTCAACGAATCATCGCTCCGGCTGCAATGGTCCCTCACCGTGGGCGCTCCCGGATTCGCACAGTTCGCATTGGGTTCCCGGCTTTCCTCCATCCCGACACATGCACCGCTCTCGCAGGGGGAGACCGTCGAGGTAACGATTGACCGGCTGGCCAACGACCAGGTCCGCATCCGGACCGTGCTGCCTGGTGCATCCACCACCCAGGAAGTTCCCGGGGATTTCGGGACCATTGCGCAGGCGATTCTGGGTTCCACCTGCTGGGGCGCCCAGGGTTCACGCGCCGACCTCTTCCAGTTGTGCAGCATCCAGGGCGAACCCCTTCAGATGCGGATCCATTCCATCACGCCAGTCCGGCCCCCCGCACCCCTGTGGCGCTGGATCCTGATGGTGCTGCCGTTTCTTGTGCTGTTCCTGCTGGCCGGACTCGTCCTCGCCTTCCTCGCCGGTGGACGCACCCGCAAAATGGCCGTCGTCCTCGGCATCCCGCTGCTCTTGCTGCTCGTTTCCGCGGTGCTGATCGCCGGATGGATGACCATCGGGCAATACAAGAGACCGCTGCCCATCCCGCCTGTGACCATCGAACGTCCAACCTGGTGAACCCCGAGCATTCCCAGCATTTCGTCACCACCCGATGGACCCGGGTCATGGCCGCCCACGGCGATTCCGAATCAGCCCGGACTGCGCTGGCCGAACTCTGCTCCGCGTACTATGGCCCCGTCGTCGCCTACCTCGCCCACACCGGATGCCACCCCGACGAGCCCCGCGAAGTCGCCCATGAATTCTTCGCCTCTCTGTTGACCCGACACGGAGTATCCGGCGCAAATCCGGATCGCGGGCGTTTCCGCTCCTACCTCCTGGGCGCGCTCAAGCACTTCATCGCCAACCGCCGCCTGCATGCCTCGCGCGAAAAGCGCGGCGGCCAGGCCGATCACCTGCCCATCGGTGCCGGCACCGACACCCGTTCCGAACTCCCGTTGCCCGACGCCACTCCGCGATTGGAGGCGATGTTCGACCATCACTGGGCCATGGCGGTTGTGGAGCGGGCCCTCGGACTTCAGGAATCCGAAGCCGTTGCCGCCGGCGCCGCCGATCAATTCCACGTGCTCAAGGCATGGCTCTCCTTCGAGTCCGATCCCGGTTCCCACGCTGCCGCAGCATCGCAACTCCGCATGACCGAGGGCGCCGTGCGCGTCGCCATCCATCGTCTCCGCCGGCGCTTTCGTGAACACGTCCGCGCCGAGATTGCGCAGACCCTGCCGGCCGGAAGTGACGTGCGTGCCGAACTCCGGCACTTGATCGAGGCGCTTGCGACTCCGCCCCAGCCATGATGATCACATCGGTGCCCCGGTATTTCCCGCTGGATGCACCCGGGCCTGGGACGTCGCGCCACCGGAGGGATCGCCAGGGCATGCAGCACCGGTTGCACTCCGGTGAAAACACATCCGCAACACGCCCGAATGTGCGGTTTCCGGGTGTGGCGGCAGTGGACTGGTTGAGATGAACGCATCTGATTCCGAGCTGCTTCAGCAGTTTGTCCGTGACGGCTCCGAGGGCGCCTTCACGGAACTCGTCCACCGCCATGTGAACCTGGTCTACTCCGCCGCGATGCGGCAGGTGGGTCCCGACGTGTCGGCCGCCGCGGATGTGACCCAATCCGTCTTCACCGACCTGGCGCGCAAGGCCCGGCAGCTCACGCGCCATCCCACGTTGACCGGATGGCTCTACAGCAGCACCCGCTTTGCGGCGGCCCAACAGCGCCGCACCGAATCCCGCCGTCTTGTCCGTGAAACCGCCGCCCATGCCATGTCCCAACTGCTTTCCTCCGACGCATCTGAACCCGACTGGAACCGGCTTCGTCCCGTCCTCGACGAGGCGATGCACGATCTCAACGAGGCCGATCGGCAGGCTGTGCTGCTGCGATTCTTCGAGCAGCGCCCGCTCTCGGAGATCGGCGCGCGGCTTGGGCTGTCGGAGAACACGGCGCGAATGCGCGTCGAGCGTGCGCTCGATAAACTGCATGCAGCGCTGACGAAACGCGGCATCACCTCCACCACGGCGGCCCTGGGCGCGACCCTGGGGGCCCACGCGGTGGGCGCCGTCCCGGTGGGGCTCGTCGAGCGGATCGCCCCGGCGGCGAGGTCGGGTGCCGCCACCGCAACGGCCGGTGGCGCGGTTCCGGGGAAGTTGATGCTGGCAGCACTCGCGCTGGTGCTGGGCATCGGCGCGCTGATGTGGACGAGCCGGCACGCCTGGAACGGCGCGGATTCCACGGGAGCGCCCACGGGCCTCGACCGACATGCGGTCGCCGCGGACGCATCAGACGGCGGGCCGGCGATCGCTCCCGGGGACGACGTGGAGAATGCCGCGGACGGACCCGCATCTGCCGCGGCAGCCGAACCTGCACTCCTCTCCGCCGACGCCTCCGGGGGTGACAACGAACCTGCGCTCACGCTCACCATTCTGACGAAGGATTCCGGCCGTCCCGTGCCCAACGTGATCGTGAACTACCGCGGATGGGAGGGATCCCACTTCACCAAGCGCCGTATTGCGGGCACGCGACAGGGCGAGGCGACCGTGCGGGTGCCACCGGGAACGACCCGGTTGGAACTGATCACCGTGGCGGAGGGCTTTGCCGACACGAAGCTGCGCTGGGTGCCTGAGCGCGGTGACACCATCCCCACGAACTACACGGTGCGGCTGGAACGGGCGGCACGGATTGGCGGCACAGTGGTGGATCCCGAGGGCCGGCCGGTCGCCGGGGCCAAGGTGGGCTGGAATCACATTGACGATGGTCTGGATCCAAAGGGCATCGAAAGCCAGGAGTTCGACTGGATCGAG
Organism: Verrucomicrobiia bacterium; assembly: GCA_019634635.1. NCBI lineage: Bacteria > Pseudomonadati > Verrucomicrobiota > Verrucomicrobiia > Verrucomicrobiia bacterium. The sequence continues at coordinate 12,397 of JAHCBB010000010.1, read as the reverse complement.
GTGGAAACCGATGCGGTGGGACGCTGGCAGATCCACCGGATCGCGGAATCCATGCTGGAGCGCCTTACCGGCGGCGCCACGCATCCGGAGTTTCAACCGGCAGCGCATGTGGGCCACCATGGCTGGCCGGAACGCGACGCCCTGGTGAAGCAGTTGCGCAACCAGACTCATGTCTTCCGACTCAAGGCTGCCGGCCAGCTGCAAGGCATCGTCCTCAACGAAGCCGGGGAACCGCTGGCGGGTGCAACGGTCCTGGTGGGCAGGAAGGGATTCGTCGGAAGCCGCGAGTCCAGGACGGAACCGGACGGCACCTTCGAAGTTCGCGGCACCGAACTGGGCGCGACGCCAGTGACGGCCGAGGCGGAAGGGTACGCATCCAAAACCGTTCAACTCACTCTGACGCGGGAGAACGCCCCCGTGCAACTCGTCCTTGGGCCAGGAACCCCGTTGCGGTTGCGTCTGGTGAACCAGGCCGGCGCACCGGTGTCCCAGGCTTATGTGTGGCTGAACACGATGGATCGGAGCCCCCAACCGGTGGGCGCGGTGACGACGCTGCTGCAGGCCGCCTTTGACGGACGTTCCGACGACGAGGGTCGCGTCGTCTGGGAAGATGCACCTCCGGGAGAGCATCACTTCGATATCGAGGCGCGCGGTTACCTGCGGACCAATCACGTCGCCATCCCCGCCGATGGCCGGGAACACGTCGTCACGTTGCCACCGGCGCTGGTGGTTCAGGGGCGGGTTACGGATGCCGACACGGGCCGGCCGGTGCCCAGGTTCCGGCTGGTGCTGGGCTGGCCCCGATACGATCCAGCGCAGCAGCGCACCACGGCGCAGTTCAGTTCGATTGACCGGTTCGCGCTCGATTTCACTGGCGGCACCTACCGTCATTCTTTGGAGGAACAGGTGATCGAGGGCACGGACGACCCTCGATTTGTCGTCAAGTTCGAGGCGGAGGGCTATCTGCCGCACCTCTCGCGTCCGCTCCGTTATGACGAAGGTGTGGTGACGCTCGACGTGGCGCTGGAGGTGACGTCGGAAATCGAGGTGACGGTCGTGGACCCCGCCGGTCGCGTCGCCTCCGGAACCCATGTGGGGCTGGTTTTTCCGGGTGCGGCTCTAAAGTTGTCTGCCGGCCGGTTGACGACGGATTCCTTTTCCCGTACCGGCGCCTTGAAGCAGGCGGACGCCAACGGCCGGGTCAAGCTGGTGGATGACCCGCAGGTGACGCGTCTGATCTTCGCGCACCCGGCGGGGTACCTCGAAACCAGCTTCCCCGCTTTGGAAGCCGATGAATTCGTCCGCCTGCAACCGTGGGGCCGCATCGAGGGCGAATTTCTGGGTCCTGCCGGTTCCCGCGAGGGCAAATTGGTGAGGGTATTTCCATGGGAGCTGCGTCACGGGGAGCTGGATTTTGACCTTACAGCCGCCACAGATGGGAACGGACGGTTCCTGTTCCCGCAGGCGCCGCCCGGTCCCGTCCGCGTGAGTCACTGGATCGTCACGGACCTGGGCAATGGCAGCTCCAGTGCGACGTCGGGACAGATGGTGGAAGCAACCGTGATGCCTGGCGAAAGCATCCAAGTGACCCTGGGAGGCGGATATCGGGTCACCGGACGCCTGCAATTGCCGGCAGGATTCACGGCGCCGCCGGGAGCCCATTGGATGGCGGTGCTGCACACGCCATTCCCCGAGCCTCCCGCAGAGATTCGCGACGATCCCGCCACGCTTCAGCAGTGGTTTCAGACGCCGGAGATGAAGGAACTGGCCCGCCGGGCCAAGCAGGTGCCCGTGGCCCTGCAGCCGGACGGCTCCTTTGCTGCGGACTCGGTGAGCGAAGGGGACTACCGCCTTTCCATCGCGCTGATCCCTCCGGCCGGGCCGCAAGCGGACGGCGTCCGTACAGTCGCCCCACTGCTGACTGCGAAACACGATCTGACGATTCCGTCCGAGCCGGTGGTTGGCGAACTCCAACTCGGTGTCATTGCAACGGAAGTATCATCCGGGGCGCCGTAGTCCGGTTTGAATCCGGTCGGCAGCGACGCAGCCCCGGACCAAGCCAGCGCGGGCCGGGCACCGCGTGGTTCACTCCACCCCCAAGTTCGGGCGCCCCGACAGGCGAATCGTCGGGCGTGTAGAAGGGGTCACGATATCAGCGCAGTTCCCTTTCACACGCCTCGCGCGACCGCCGTGCCCAAACGCGCGCTCCTTGCCCTCCATGCGGGAGGATGCGACAGGGTATCGAACGGTGACGCCCCCGTTGCGGGCAGGATCTGATTGGAACCGCGAAGCAATATACAAATCGGCTGGAATGCGGTGTCTGCCTGTTGAACACCGCACTCGTCCCGCCGGTACATGAACACCGAACGTCCGGAGCCAGCCAACAGGGCCGCAGGCCGTCGCCACCTCGTTCCGTTCGCCATCCTGTTGGCCTTGCTGGTCCTCCTGGCGTGGCTCGCCAGCCGTCCTCCCGCCGGCGGGGGGATGCCACCCGATCCGGAGGGCCTTCCCGTTGCCGCCGATTCGACATCCGGACTCCGGGATTCCGGGATGGGAGTCCGCCAACCCACAGCGCCGCAGAGGGAGCCCGAATCTGATGAGATCGAAGTCGCCAAGCGGGTTCGGGCATTCGTGCAGAGCCGTCTCGACCTGGCCGATGCCATGGCGCGACGTCACGGCATCGAAGTGTCCGCTGAGTTCCGCGAATTCTTCGGGCTGGCGTCCACCGGGTCGTGGGAGGACGTCGAGGCCGCCTACGCGGAACTGATGAAGCAGCGCGGGAGCAGCGAAGGGTCGGATGCGATGACCCTGATCTGGCAGCCCGTCCTGGAGACCTTCGGGGTCCTCGAAGTCGCGCACCGATGGCCGGCGGCCGCACTCCTCGAGTACGGACGGGAAGTCCTCGATCAGGCACCTCCCGGCGGCGTGGTCCTTGGGGGAACCGACCCTGGACGCTTCATCCCCACCCTCATGAACGCCACGGACGGGGAAGCCCGCGTGGTCCTCACCCAGAACACGCTGGCGGACGCCTCCTACCTCGACTACCTGCAATTCCTCCATGGCGACCGGCTGCATCTCCCCAGCCAGGACGACAGCCGCCGGGCCTTTCAAGCGTACATCGCGGACGCCATGCAACGGTTCGAGCACGATCGGGGGTCCCCTCAGGACGCGCGACAAATTCGCCCGGGCGAGCAAATTGAAGTGCATCCCGACGGGAGGGTGCACGTCGGCGGCCAGGCGGCGGTAATGGCCATCAATGAAGCGCTGGTCTCCCGGCTGATCGATCTCAACCCGGACCTTCCCTTCTTCATGGAGGAGTCATTCCCGCTGCCAAGCCTTCGATCCGATGCGGTCCCGAGTGGCCCGCTGATCCAATTGGGGGGCGGCGACGGCCTGGATGCTGATCACGCCCGGAACTCAGTGGACTACTGGATCTCCAGGGCAGGCAGTCTGCTTGATGATCCAGCGGTGGTGGATGCGCCCGTGGTCCGCGACTCGTGGGCCAACCTGGCCCTCGCCCAAGGATCCCTGCTCCAAGACCGCGGCCTGGGATCCGAGGCGGAGGCCATATACCGGGTGGCCCGCGACCTGTCACCAGGCTACCCGGATGTGGTCCTCCGCCACCTCGAACTGCTGACATCCCAGGGACGCTGGAACGATGCGACGCGTCTTGTAGAATCCGCGATCCGGGCTGCACCGGAAAACGTCCAGTTTCAGGAACTCCTGCACCAGGTACAAGCCGGCGAGGCATCCGTCCGCCCTTGAACACCCAAAGGACAAACACCCAAGGGACAGAACTCAAAGCGGTCGAGCCCAGCCCTTGCCGCCCGAAAATCTACCATTGAAGCGGATCCAATCGCCGGATAGACATCGCGCAGGTGCGGGTGGCGGAACCGACCTCCCGCTTCCGATGAATCGCAACAGGCCGGACAATCAGCATCCGTTCGAGTGTCGCTCCCTCCTGCTGAAATGAACAATCACCGCTGGCAATCGGGACACCGGCGTCAACATCCGCGAGCGCGATTGAAAGTCTCCGCGCGAGGGGCATGAGGGGTGTTGCCGCCCATGAAGCCCAGGGTCCTCACCTGCCTCGCAAGCGCGACGCTGTATACCATCGCGCTCTTCACCCCTGCGTTCGCGTTCGCGGAGGGCGATTCGAGTTTCATCCTGGGCATGGTTTGCCTCCTCTTTGGTTGGGGAAAATTCGCGTGGTATGCCAATCCGATCCTGCTGGCGGCCTACATCGCCTTTCTGAAGAAGAAGGATGTCCTGACCACGATCCTTTCGGTGGCGGCGCTGGCCGTCGCGGCAACGACGCTTTCCATCGAGGAAGTACCCAGGAACTCGTCCGGCACCCTGACGAGGGTCGTCGGGTACGGATTGGGTTTCTATTTCTGGCTGGCGAGCATGGCGGTCTTGTTTGCCGCGGGGATCCACCGTATCGTTGTTCGGCGGCGGGCAGACCCGACCGTTGATACGGCACCCTCTCGCCGGGACAAGGGATGTCCTGGCCCTGACTGTTCCGCCTCTTCCGCAAGCCCGCGGCCAAAACCACGATTCCAACCGCATCCGGCTTGCTCCGCATGGACTTGAAGCAGCCGTGGCAACTGCTGCTCGCGCACCAGAGCTGGTCATTTTCAACAAGGCGATCTCGGATCTCATGAAGACCTGCATCGAGCATCCTCCGCGCAGGCTCCAGAGCGAGGTGTACAACGGTCCCATCAGGCTCAGCGCGTACCAGCGATTCCAGTACGTCCGCGAGCAGCTCGAGAAGGGCGGCTTCGCCATTCCGCTGCCCACCGGCAACTGACCAGCCCTTTGCCGCAATCGCGACAGCCCCTTCCCCCGCCAACGTGCACCGCTTGATCGCCATCGTCTCCGCAACGGGCATTCTCCTGTCCGCCCCCTCCGCTCCTCCCGCGCGTGCCGATGAGCTCCCCTCGTGGAACGAGGTTCCCTCCCGCGCCGCGATCGTCGAGTTCGTGGAGAAGGTCACCAAAGTGGGCTCACCAGACTTCGTCGCGGTCGAGGACCGAATCGCCGTCTTCGACAACGACGGCACGCTCTGGGCAGAGCAGCCGGCCTATTTCCAGCTTTTCTATGCGATCCATCGGGTGAAGGCGATGGCGACCGGGCATCCGGAGTGGAAAACGCAGGAGCCCTTCAAATCGCTCCTCGCTGGAGACGTTCCGTCGGCGCTTGCGGGAGGGGAGAAGGCGGTGATGGAGATCGTCGCCGCCACGCATTCGGGGATGACCCTTGCCGAGTTCGAGGCGTCGGTCCGGGAGTGGATTGCCACGGCGCGTCATCCGGTCACCGGGCGCCGCTTCACGGAGATGATCTACCAGCCAATGCTCGAACTGCTGGGGTACCTGCGCCTGAACGGGTTCACCACGTACATCGTCTCCGGCGGCGGAATCGAGTTCATGCGACCCTGGGTGGAGGCCACCTACGGGGTTCCGCCCGAGCGCGTGATCGGCTCGAGCCTGAAGACCACCTTCGAACTGCGCGACGGCACTCCGGTGCTCGTGAAGCAGCCCGAGATCGGCAGCGTCACCGACGGTCCGGGAAAGCCGGTCAACATCAACCTGCACATCGGTCGTCGCCCGATCGCGGCGTTCGGCAATTCCGACGGCGATCTTCAGATGCTGCAGTGGACCGCGGCAAGAGGTGGCGCCCATCTCTGCCTGCTCGTCCACCACACCGATGCCGGACGCGAATGGCGCTACGACCGCGACTCAAGTATCGGCCGGCTCGACAAGGCGCTTGACGCGGCCAACCGCCATGGCTGGACCGTCGTCGACATGAAGAAGGACTGGTCCACGATCTTCGTTCCAGTCACGGCGCCTTCTCCTCCAGTTCTCCCAGACCTTTAGGGTGCCGCGCCACCAGACGCGCGGGACGGTGCGGGGCGACCGGCGTCACCGCCAAATGCTCGAAGAGAACGACAGCCGGGAAGCAATGGGGTCGCATCTAAATGTATGACATCTCCCGCTCCCGGCGACGCATCGAGACCAGCACCGGCCCTTTCGGAGTACTCGAATGACGTGTATTCGCTTGTGGCGGTGGAAAGTGGTCCCTGCCTGCCGCTCACCAGGACACCGTGAACGTGTCGTCGAAACGTCGGTCGCCCTGCTTGGGCCGCCGCTCGGAAGGCCGTCCGCCGTCGTCAGCGCCATTTTCGCCAACGCCGTACACGACGAAGCCGCGGTCCCATTGGCGAAAATGGAGCGGCCGGCCGGTGAATGCGTCGGTGGGGACTGATGCCATGTACGCCGGCACCAGCGCTTCCAGCGATTCGGGCAGGCGCCCTGCGTTCTGGCGGAATCGCTCGAGGGCACATGCGGCCGCAGCGGCCCGCAAGCGCGTCAGATCGCTGGCATGCTTCGCTGTCGTGTGTCCCCCACTGGGCCGCATCATCGAGGCCAGAGGATGCCGGCCCGCGGAAAGCGTGTGGCTGAGACGGGCCTCGACGCCTCGTGCGGCTGCACTCCGCTGATCTGCGGGCAAGCGCTGGGCGGCGAGCAAATCGTCGAAATAACAGGCGGCCAAGCGGCGGTCGCGATGGCGAAGACCCAGCGCCCAGTACACGGCGAGCATCTCTGGCTTGTCGAATCCGAGAACGTCCAGATCACGTACGTTGGGCGTTCTCCGCCCGGTCCAATCAAGGAAGTTCGCCATCTCCCCCGCGAGCGCCCGCTCGGGGGAGGTGCTGGCCGCCGACGCCAGGAAGGCCTCCTGCAGTTGCAGCAGATTGGTCGGGGAGAGTCCACGCTGGCTCAGGACGGTTTCAGCCGCCTTCAGATTGCCCCCGCGGATGGAGACCGCGACGAGGTACGAGATGAGAACGGGCTCTGCCTCGAGGGTGTCGGCCAGATGCTGGGCCAGCAGAAGCGCCTTCACCGCTTCGTTCGGGCGGTTGTCTTTGGCAGCGATGATGGCCTCCAGCGCCAGACCACGTCCGGCATCCCTGATGATGCTGAGCGGGGCGAGCGTTGCCAGATATCCCTTGGCGAGGTTGATCGGGTACCGGGATTTGGGCCGCTCCAATGCCGCATGCAGCCGAGCCAGGGCCCCGGAATTTATGGCCAGACATTCCCGCGCCGCGTCCAGCGCACGGGGTGACCATGGGCTTCCTGCGGGTTCCTCACGATACCTTCCCAGTGTCGGCAGATTGGTGTCGTCCTTGTCGAAGCGGAACGCCCCCATGGCGTTCAACAGGGGGGTGGCCAGATTCTTGTCGGCCGGCGGGTATTCGTACCAGGCGTCGAGTTCGACAGACGTCACCGGATATCCAGCAGCACGCAGCCCGGCGATGCGTTCCTGGGTCTCACTGCGGTGGTTCAGAATCGCGAGGGTTGCGACGAGACCCGCCAAGCCGAGCGCCGCGATCAATACAAGGCGTCCCAACCGTCGCTGCCGCAGGAAACTCATGAGATTGGCGATTTGGACCACGCCGCCCGACGGATGTCACGAAGGATGGGACCAACCGGGACAGGACATCTATCCGTAGATCATTTCGGAAATGGGGAAGGGTGGGAAGGAACAGCTTCGGACGATAGCGCGGCGCGAAACGGACTTACGCGGGAGGCGGTGCTTTCGGTTCTAGAACCGCACCAACGTCACGGACCGTCCAGTTTACGCCACGACGGAGTCCGCCTGCTTCGCATGGATCTTCGAGTCCTTGGCGGGCCGCAGGCAGCCCCGCCTGGGGACGTGCCGCCCGGAGTTCTCTTGACGGTTCCCCGGCGTAAAACGTAGTTTAACGTCATGGTTAAAACGATCACCAAGGTGGGGAACTCACAGGGTGTGATTTTCGACGCGGCCCTGATGGACTTGGCCCATCTGAAGGTGGGCGACGAGGTGAATGTGGAAGTCCATGAGGGCGGGACGATCACCCTGACGCCGTTGCGGCCGCGGCCTTTAAAAGAGGACGTGTCCCGGGTCATCCGAGAAACGATGGACGACTATGCCCGGACGATGAAGCGGCTCGCATGAGGGCTTCACCCGCAAACTGCCTGCACCTGACCGTCGAAATGGTCCGCCAGATCCACACGGCGGCGATCTCACGCTTTGGGGGCTCGGAGGGCACCCGGGCGCCTGCCCTGCTGGAATCGGCAGTGGCGGCTCCACAGGCCAGCTTTGGCGGGGTGTCGCCCTACCAGGATCTAGAGGAGATGGCTGCCGGATACCTCTTCCACCTGTGCCGGAATCATCCGTTTATTGATGGCAACAAACGGGCCGCGCTGGGTGCGTGCCTGGTGTTTCTCCGTTTGAACGGCCTGCAGCCTCAGGAAGACGGTCCCGAATGGGAATCCCTGGCCCTGGACGTGGCGGCAGGCCGTCTGGACCGGGAAGAAACCACGCGTCGCCTGCGGGCCTTGGTGCGGCCCGGGAAGTAACCCTCAGGTGAGCGACCAGGTGCCGCGCATCGGCGGGTGGCTGTACCCGTTCGCGGCAGCGTCGCCGACCATGCGCTGGGTGGCCGGATCCTTCCAGGAATGCGGCGGACTTGTCCCGCTCCTGAACGTCCATCAAAATCTTGCAGCCGTCGCGGTACTTCATGCGGACCCGTCGGAGAGTGCCCACGGCGTTGGCATCCTGGGCGGGTGCCTCCGTGACTAAAGGGTGCTCCTGCCAGTACCCTTGGTTTTCCAAACGTCGAGACTCCGTGCCGAAGGCGTAGAATTTCCGTGCGGATCGGCCGCCAGGAGGCATTTCCTGTTGAGGATGACCACGCTCGCGACCCCGGTTCCGGATCAGGAGTTGCTCCACCGCCACGTACAGGGCGACTCCGGGGACGCGTTTGCGGAACTGGTGCGTCGCCACGCGAACCTCGTCCATGCGGCGGCGCTGCGGCAGGTAAACGGAGACGCCTCCGAGGCGATGGAGGTGGCCCAGGAGGTGTTCATCGAACTCTCCCGCAAGGCCGCTCGCATTGCCCGGCATCCGGCCCCGGTGGGATGGCTCTACACGACCACCCGGCGCATGGCTCTGCGCCGGATGCGCGACCGGCGCCGGCGGGAGGAGCAGGGCCATGAGGCCCATGAAATGCACACGCTCGGGTCCGACAGCGAACCGGCGGTGGAGTGGGAACGCCTGGAACCGTTTCTTGACGAAGCCATGCACGAGCTCCGGGAATCGGACCGGCTGGCCATCCTCTGGCGCTACTTTGAGCGCCGTTCCTTTCCCGAAATCGGAGGGCGCCTTGGGCTTGGCGAGAATGGCGCCCGGATGCGCGTCGAGCGCGCGCTCGGCAAGCTCCGCGCCCGCTTGAAACGACGCGGGATTACCTCGCCGGCATCGGCCATCACCGTGGCGCTCGAAGGCTCCGCGGTCACCGACGCCCCTGCCGGGCTCGCACCTCTCGTTGGCAGCCTCGCACTGCCGCCGGTGATCGTCGCGGCGCCGGTCCCGGGCCTTTTTACCCTGATGAACTCCACCGCGTTGAAAATGGGCGCTACCACCGTCGTGATTGGACTCCTCGGCACCGGGCTCTGGATCCAGAGCGATCGCCTCGAGAGGCTCCGATCGGAAACCGAGGCGCTCCGCCAGCTATTGACCGAAAGTGATGCCCGCCGGATTTCAGCGGAAGCGCGACTGCGGGAGCCATCCGCCGGAGACAACGAACGCGACGCCCTTCGGCAGGAGCTGCTTCGTCTGCGCGGAGAACTCGCCCGCCTCCGGCGCGAGACCGCCGCATCCTCCCAAAGGCCTTCACCACCGCCGCCGCCGCCCGCCGCCGCGTCGCCGCACCCCCTTCCGGCACCGGTCCACGCCATCCTCCCCGCTGGCCACTCACTGGTCACCGGGGGGGTGGACTGGACGGAAGGGCGCCGCGCCGTGTTGATCGTCACGCCCACCCATCTCTTGGGCGATGACGGGCAGACCCAGGTGGATGTCGAGTCCCGGATTCTGCTGATGACGGACGCGGTGATGGACGAGTTCGGCTTCCAAAATCTCGGGATGTCCTCGGACCACGGATCTTCGCACCGGCCACTGACCGATGTGCAACGTGCCGACCTGTTTTCCCGCGTGGAAAATCGCCCGGATATCGAAATTATGGGGAATACACACCTCACCACGATCAGCGGTCGTCAGGGCGCCGTCGGCATGGTGTCGGACGATTTGCCCGATGTCATGGTGGTTGACATTATCCCCACCGTCACAGCGGACGGGCAGGTGAACATGGAACTGGAGTTCCGGACCGAACCCAAACCTCCCGAGAATGCGAGTCCGCCCTGATCCGGAAGCGACGCTACCCACCGGGGTACGGCTGCCTGGAGCCGACGGCGCATGCTGGCAATGGGGTGTCCCACGCCCTGCGGACGCGCTGGGGTCACCGGCACCGCGACGGCGCCCTGCCGATGCAAGGCCTGCTCGGAGCCCGTGAGTGCCCCGGGATCTGCGCAGTGAGGGGCGATCGGGTAGGGGCTGAACCTCACCTTAACCCAAATTGGGCAGCGTATTGGGTCGCTTGATCAATTTGTTTCCTCTGGAAGTGAAGAACAGATTTCGCCAAGCTTCCCGCTAGCGGCCGTCCTGTACCGCGGCTCTCGAAAGATTCGAAGGCTCAACTCGATGAAGAAAAGCTGGAAGCCTTCCGCGGAACAGTCTCGATGCCCTTCCCCCTTGGCGACCACCGCCGCGGGACAGTATAGGTCATTGCCGACCGCGGAATCGAATCATTCAGAGTTGGCAATCGTGAATAGGGAACCCAAGCCATGCGCATCACCCGAATCGAACTGAAAAATTGGCTCAACTTCCAAAAACTGAACACAGGAGAACTCGGGGATCGGGTCTTCATCATCGGTCCGAACGCCGCGGGGAAATCGAATCTCCTCGACGCCCTGCGCTTTCTGCGAGACGTGGCATTACCCGCCGGTAAAAAGCCTCAGGGCGGCGGTCTGCAAAATGCCGTGGCAGAGCTGCGCGACGGACTCTCCAAGCTCCGATGCCTCAACGCCAGAATGGACACCGAAGTGCGCATCACCGTCTGGCTTCGCTCCGCAGGGAATGTGGAGTGGACCTACGATCTCGGCTTCAAAGGCGAGGGACGGGCCAACAACCGCATCGCGGTCAGCCGCGAAACTGTCACGAAGGGCGGCGTGAAGCTGTTCAGTCGTCCTGACGATCCGGACAGGGGCGACCCTGCGCAACTCACGCAGACCCGGCTTGAACTCACCAATGCCAACAAGGACTTCCGCGAGTTGTCCCATTTTTTTAGCGAGACAACCTACCTGCACCTCGTCCCGCAGTTGCTCAAGTATGGCTCAAGAATCGGCGGCAACGTGATCGAGAGTGATCCTTTCGGCCAGGGCTTTCTCCAGCGCATTGCGGCCTCCCACGAGACGACCCGCACTGCCCGACTTCGGCGTATCCAGAAGGCGCTGGATACCGTCGTCCCCCAGTTCAAGGACCTGCAGTTCGTGCAGGACAAAGTCACCGGCCTGCCGCACTTGGAGGCCAATTTCACTCATTGGCGGCCAACCGGCGCTTGGCAGAGGGAAAATCAGCTCTCTGACGGCACGCTCCGCCTGATCGGCTTGCTCTGGTCACTCATGGAAGGAAACTCGACTCTCCTCCTTGAAGAGCCGGAACTCTCGCTCAACGAAGAAATCGTGCGTCAACTGCCCAAAGTCATCCGTCGCATTCAGGCGCAAAACAAGACGGCACGGCAGGTATTCATCACGACTCACAGCGAGGCCTTGCTCTCCGATCGGAGCATCCCGCCGGAGGAGGTGTTGCGCCTGGTCACTACGCGGGACGGCACGGAGATCAAGCCCCTTGATGACCAGGAAAAGATCATGTTTGCCAGTGGCCTAAACGTGGCCGACGTCCTGCTGCCCTCGATCAAGCCGACAAACCCTGAACAACTCACCCTCGCGCTGAAGTGATGCTTCGCACGGTCTATCTCGCCGCCGAAGACGTGCCGGGCCTGGCCGTTGGCCGTAAACTCGTGGCAGAATGGCCCGAGCTAGACATCTATCGAGAGGAAAACGCTGGTGGCTGGCCTAATTTGAAAAGCAAGACACCCAACTACGACAAGATGGGGAAGTGCGGTCTTCCGGTGCTCATGCTCACAGACCTCGACGCCGATCCCTGCCCCTCCGGAAAGGTCGCGAACTGGCTCGGGCGCACGCCCAGCCAAGGGTTTCTTTTTCGAATCTGTGTTCGCGAAATTGAAGCGTGGCTCCTGGCGGACCGGGACGCAATGGCGGGATTTTTGGAGGTGCCATGCGCCAAACTGCCGTCTGCTCCCGAGTCACTCCCCGACCCCAAAGCGAAACTCATCCAGCTTGCCCGGAAAGCTCCCCGCAAAATCAGGCTCGGGTTGACTCCGCTTGGACTCTCTACAATCGGGCCCAACTACAATGATTTGCTGTCGGATTTTGTT